>JAIUYC010000049.1 GCA_020216575.1 Coleofasciculus sp. S288
GTCAGCTGAGTGATCGCTCAAGTAGCCATCGGTTTGGTAATGGAAATTTCGCCGATAGTATTTGGGATACCCTTCCGTCTCAATCTCCGGCGAGAACTCCTGAAATCGATTTTGGTGAGTTCGTTCCCAGGTTTGTGGCAAATCTAGGCAAATCTCCGGGTAATAGCGCAAGAAGTCTTCCCAAGAATTCTCAAACAGCAGCGTTGCAGGATATACACCCCGCTCAGCATCCTGCCAATCTGTTTCAATAATTTGCTCGAGCCGTTGCTGGACTTTGAGTAAAACCGCTGGAGGGAGTGGTTTTGTTTTGAGCTGAGTAACAGGAGGATAAACGAGATTCAAAAGCTGTGAACTAACATTCTTGTGAGCAAGAGCAAAGATGCTTTTACCTTGCTGAAACGTTTGATAAGCCAGTTTAGTAAAAGTGTCAGACATGGAAGTGGCTTAGGTTATTGAATCTATTACTAAGTAACGTAAATAATTGTAACGAAAAAATAAGCGATCGCTCATTGCCAAAAGACAGATTGTTCTAAGGGATTGGAGAAGAGGTCAGGACTTACGCAACTGGCACAAAAAAAGCCACCGCTAGGGGTGGCTGAATTTATTTTTTAATTAATAGGACGCATTAAGCATCGTAGTAGAGAGCGAATTCATAAGGATGGGGACGCAGCCGCATCGGGTTGACCTCATTGTCCAGCTTGTAGGTAATCCACGTATTGATCATGTCTTCTGTGAACACCCCTGACTCGGTCAAGAAAGTATGATCCTTCTCCAGTGCCTCCAATGCTAGATCCAGAGAACCTGGAGTCGAAGGAATCTTGCTCAACTCTTCAGGGCTGAGGTCGTAGATATCCACATCCAACGGATCACCCGGTTCAATTTGGTTCTTAATACCATCCAGTCCTGCACAAAGCATCGCTGCAAACGCCAGGTAGGGGTTGCAAGTCGCATCAGGGCAACGGAACTCTAGCCGCTTCGCCTTAGGATTCGTGCCAGAGAGCGGGATACGAATTGAGGCAGAACGGTTACCTTGGGAGTAAGCTAAGTTCACCGGAGCTTCAAAACCAGGCACCAATCGCTTGTAAGAATTGGTGGAGGGGTTGGTAAATGCCAACAGTGCTGGGGCATGTCTGAGCAAACCACCGATGTAATACAACGCTGTTTGGCTCAAGCCTGCGTATTTATCGCCTGCAAATAACGGTTGACCATCTTTCCAGATAGACTGATGGGTGTGCATTCCGGAACCATTGTCGTTAAACACTGGCTTTGGCATGAAGGTGACGGTTTTGCCGTATTTCTTAGCAACGTTCTTGATGACGTACTTATAGGTCATCAAATAGTCAGCTGCCTGTACCAAAGACGCAAAACGGAAGCCGAGTTCGCACTGGCCTCCTGTAGCCACCTCATGGTGATGCTTTTCAATTGGCACCCCGCAGTTTGCCATCGTCAGCAGCATTTCTGTTCGCATATCTTGCAAGGTGTCCGTTGGGGAAACGGGGAAGTAACCCTCTTTGTAGCGAGGCTTGTAACCCAGGTTGGGACCTTCCTCTTTCCCGGAATTCCAACGACCTTCCGCAGAGTCTACGAAGTAATAGCCGGTGTTATAGGTTTGGTCAAAGCGGACATCATCAAAGATGAAGAATTCGGCTTCTGGACCAATGAAGGCTGTATCACCAATACCCGTAGAAATCAGGTAATCTAACGCTTTTTGAGCAATCGTGCGGGGGCAACGGCTGTAAGGTTCACCGGTTCGGGGTTCTTTGATGCTACAGACTACGCTTAATGTCGGTTCTGCCATGAACGGGTCGATCCAAGCTGTTGTTGGATCGAGTACCATCGTCATGTCTGATTCGTTGATCGCTTTCCAACCCCGAATACTGGAACCGTCAAAAGGCACACCATCGGTAAAGCTGCTCTCGTCAATTTGGTCGTGGTAAAGCGAGAGGTGCTGCCAGATCCCTGGCGTGTCGATGAATTTTAAGTCAATGATCTGGATGTTTTTTTCTTTAACGTAGTTTAAGAAATCTTGCGGGGTTTGGAACATGAGATTGACTCCTTAATCTCTGAAAAATCTAGAGCTACCAGGGAATGGGTTAAACAATTTAACGACACTGAGCGTTACTCGATCAATCGTCAAAAGCAGGGAAATCTAGCCTTTTAGTTGGAATACGCTTCAGCTTGCAAAGGTTGCGACCCAGATCTATAGCACTGGTGTCTTTCTCCGGAAAATTGCAAGTTGTTTTGGGTATCCGCATCCCTTGTAAACGTGTGACGAGTCTGAGGACATGGAACGAGAGAGAGTGCAGCCTGAAGTCATTGGGTCGCAATGTACCTGACTCATCCTAGGAAGAGGTTTACGGAGGTTTTGTATCGAAATTTACAGAATTTGGCTTCCTAATTTTGCGTATACCGATAAAATTATTAAAATGTAACAAAATTAACAAAAAACTGAAATTCTCACGCTTTAGGATTAAAATGTGTAGCAAAAGCTACATATTTTAACTATGAATTCTCAATTCAATACTGATGATTTCTCTCGACAAGAGGCACTCAGATACAGACCCGGACAACGGGTGGAGCTAAAGGCTAGTCCAGGGGTTGTGGATGTCATTGCTGAATATGACCCCATGATGGTGCCTCCCATCTGGTTGGTGAACGATCCAAAGCCGCGATATCCCCATGAGTTGAATCTGCTGGCGAAGCCTATCATCAACACGGGTTGGTTACAGATATCAAGGCGTCGCTCCACTGTGCCTCCAGTTCAAAAATCTGGCGATCGCGTGGCAACTCCTTCTCGTTAGAGTTCCCGTATTAAGTGAAGTACTGAAGGTAGGGGGTTCCGTGCAGAAAAGCTTGTACGGGTAAAACCTTTAAGCACCAAGTACCAGAGAAGCCAATTTTTTAGGTTTTGAACTGTACGGTAGGGCATACCGAAACAGGACCCTGTAATGGGTCAAACGCTCAAGGAGAGAAGCGCCTCTGGCTCTATAGGGGTGACTCTATAGTGGTAAGCGCACTCGCTGAACTGAGAATCCGCCACGATTCATCCGGCGGAGTGTCAAAAGAAGTTACTTCCCGATCAGCAAGTTTACGGGTCAAGCCTGTGTGATTATTAATTATGTAGACTTACGCCAATCTTGGAAAATGGCTAATATTGCCATCGTTAGATTGTTTGTTCACCCCCTATCCCCTGTGACAAGGGGAATTAAACGCAGGGAGTGGAGAGATGCCAAGATTAGATGTAGGTTCACAATAGTATATAAAGATATTCAGATTGTTGTTGGGAGAGCAATTTCATGCGGGATGCAGTCACAAACCTGATTAGGAATTATGACGGCACGGGTCGATACTTGGATCGCAACGCGGTCGATTCGCTCAAGTCTTACTTTGAAACGGGTACAGCAAGGGTTGCAGCAGCAACGGTGATTAATGCCAATGCTGCGTCAATTGTTAAGCAGGCAGGGTCACAGCTATTTGACGAACTGCCGGAACTCATTCGTCCGGGTGGAAATGCTTATACAACTCGTCGCTATGCGGCTTGTTTGCGGGATATGGACTATTACCTGCGCTATGCTAGCTACGCACTAGTGGCAGGTGATACGAATGTGTTGGATGAGCGGGTGCTTCAAGGGCTGCGGGAAACCTACAACTCTTTGGGCGTACCAATCAGTCCCACGGTTCGCGGTATCCAGATTATGAAAGAGATCGTTAAAGAACAAGTGGCAGCTACTGGCGTGGCGGATACTTCGTTTATCGATCAGCCGTTTGACCACATGACCCGTGAGTTAAGCGAACAGGATATATAAGCACCAACCAAATGGATTAACGCGATCGCACCTCTAACAGGTAAAACTGAGGAGGTGCGATCGCTTTTTTAAAGACTGGAACCCATAGGTTCAGTTGTGCATCTGCCATTGAGCTGCTTTTTTTGACACCCAACGACACATTCTGTTAAAACTTCATCGTTATTGGTGATTTCTTCAGCACTGCTTTACCCATTTTGTCCGGTTTCAGCAGCATTCTAGTAATAGATTAATTCCTTTAATAGCAACCCCCTATGAAACCTCTTTTAATGCTCTTATTGCTCTCCCTTACTGGAGGGGCTGTTTTTGCTGGACAGGCTGTATTTCAATCTCAATCTGAGGATGGTGCGGCTCTAGCTTACGATCACTGCATTCGGACTCATATTAATCAGCAAGGCGGACTTACTCCAGAGTTAGTTAGTATGTGTAAAGGGGTTGAACGCTAAGGGAGATAGGTAAGCAATTCAACATTCAACATTCAAAATGCTTTAGGATTTCCCCATTAAAAAATGTTCTTGTAGGGGCGGGTTTAGGGATTAAATCTCTGGGCAAACCGATAATCTCCGTACAAAACCCGCCCGTGCGCTCAACTATCATCCAAGATTAGTGTTAGGAAATTTATTTTTTGGAAATCCCTTAACCTAACCTGGCAAGTTCGAGGCTTTTAGCAATTTCCACAATGCAACTTGTAGGTGCGACAGCTTTTCAAGTATTAGCTTGAGAATGCCCTTCCCGAACACCCAAGCCCTACCGCCTAAAACCCTCTCCATTCACGCAGCACTCTTGGTTACAATTTGGCGCTCAGCGCTAATTTCATTCCGGCAAGGATGCCCCTGTTCAAAGTCTGTGATGTTAGCGATTGTCGTCTCAGCAATCTTCTTCAGGGCGTTGTCAGTAAAGAACGCTTGGTGACCCGTAATAATAACGTTAGGAAATGTCAGCAAACGTTGAAAAACATCGTCCTGAATTACGGCATTGGACAAATCCTCAAAGAACAAATCGGATTCTTGCTCGTAGACATCTAGACCCAGATAACCAACCTTCCCTGACTTGAGAGCGCGAATTACAGCTTCGGTGTCAACTAGCGCCCCTCGGCTGGTGTTAATGAGCATAACACCGTCCTTCATCTGAGCTAGGGCATTGTCGTCAATCAGGTGATACGTTTCTGGTGTTAGAGGGCAGTGTAGGGTGATGATATCCGAAGCTGCAAAAAGTTCTGGAAGCTGTACGTACTTCGCACCTAGCGCCTCACACTCGGGGTTGTGATACACATCGTAGGTGAGTAATTGACAGCCAAATCCTTTAAGAATTTGCGCCACGACAACACCGATTTTCCCCGTACCGATAATCCCAACTGTGCGGCTATGCATATCAAATCCCAAGAGTCCGTCAAGGGAAAAATTACCTTCTCGCACGCGGTTATAAGCGCGATGAATCTTGCGGTTGAGCGTCAGAATTAACCCGATGGTATGTTCGGCAACCGCATAGGGAGAATAAGCGGGGACACGCACAACAGTTAGCCTCAACTCTGTTGCAGCTATCAAATCCACATGGTTGAACCCAGCAGAGCGTAGGGCAATTAAGCGAGTTCCCTGCTTGGTGAGCGCCTTTAAGGTTTCTGCGTCTAGCTGATCGTTAACAAACGCACAGACAGCCGGAAACCCTGATGCTAAGACGGCTGTGTCGCGAGTTAGACGCGGTTCAAAAAATACTAACTCGTGTTTGTGGCCAGAATTAGCAGCTTCTAAAAACTGTCGGTCGTAGGCTTTGGTGCTGAAGACTGCCACTTTCATGAGTTTACTCCTCTCGTTTTTTCAGCCTAGTCTACAACACACCAGATCGAAGCGCTCGCCTCTGCTGTTTCCACAAACACGATAGCTTTTGGCGTTCCTATTTGTGTATTAAGGTTCTTGCAGTAATGGTTGCTGGATTAAGTCGATGATTTTTCTTTTTGTTGGTGTTCTTTGACAGCTTGAGTCAAGAGATAAGTTGCTAGGCTACTCAATGAGCGACTTTCTTCTTCCGCCCATTTTTCTAGAGCCGCCTGGATTTCTTCTGGTAAGTAAGCAGTTACCCGCCCTTTTAGTTTCATCAGTCCTACAAAGTCAATGCTTCAACATAGTTCATTATATAGCTTTTCATAGTACTAACCCCCCAGCCTCACGTATAGAAAGTTTTTCCAGATCTCTCTTCTCCAGTGCAATGGGACTAATCGTATTTGTTCCCAGAGGTAGAGTGATTAACGCTCGATTGTGATGTACTCTGTCTTCCACATCAGATTTTGCTGCTCACTGCTTCTACATCAAAAAACCATGACAGAGCTGACTCTTGATGAACTTGCCAAGCAGGGAAACACTGACGCGATCGCAGCCCTGCTCAACCGTGTTCTTGCTCCCAAAGGCGTGACGGCAAAAGCTGCAATCAAGAACGATTGCTTGAATATTGTGGTGGAGGCAGTTGAAACGCCCAATAAACAAGAGTGTGTCGCGCTCGTCCGCAATGTTATAACCAGGTTGCAACTGGGACAGGTCGAGGCAGTGACCGTGTACGGGCGTCAACCGGGTGATGATATTCCCGATTGGCATCAAAAGTTTTTACTAGAGGATGGCAAAGCTCAAGCCGAAGAATCATCTCCTTTTGCCGCCTTTACCAAGATGGTCGGCGGGATTGGTGAGTCGATTAGCAATACTACTTCCCAGGCAGGTAAAGCGATAGTGGAGACAGCGACTGGAGTGGGTGAGGTCGTCGGCAAAACGACTTTGGGGACAGGTAAGGTCGTTGTAGATACAGCGTCCGGGGTGGGTAAAGCAGTGGTGGAGACAGCCACGGGCTTGGGTGGAGCGGTGGCAGGTGTTGGTGGGGCAATTGGTAGTAATGCCTCCCAAGCGGTGAAGACGGCGGCAGGCGTTGGAGGAACTGCGGCAAAACGCACTTACCAAATTCTCAGTCAAATCACGGAATTCGTGGCTGGCGCTCCCATCCTACGCAAAGTTGTAGACCAGGTGGATTTGGTTAAAGCAGAGAATGCGGTTAAGAAGCTTAAGGAAAAGCATCCCCATGAAACTTCCAGGCAAATCGCTCACCGCATCATGGTAGAGAAAGCGATTTATGCAGGGGGCAGTGGGTTGGTAACGAGTTTGGTTCCAGGGGCAGCGGCGGCGTTGTTTGCCGTTGACTTGGCAGCAACGTCAGCATTGCAGGCGGAAATGGTCTATCAGATTGCAGCGGCTTATGGATTTGATATCCGAGATCCAGCACGCCGAGGAGAAGTCTTGACGGTTTTTGGTCTGGCACTGGGTGGGAATCAAGCTATTCGGGCAGGGTTGGAGTTTTTGCAAAATGCGCCTGTAGCTGGAGCTGCGATCGGAGCCAGTACGAATGCGGTAATGCTTTATACAGTTGGATATGCCGCCTGTCGCTTTTATGAGGCGAAGCTGAATGCTGAAGGTACGGAAGCATCGTTGGCAGAGTCTAAGGAGGCAACTGAGGCGTATTTACAAACTGCGATCGCTCAACAGATTGTCATGGATCAGATTCTGGTTCACGTCATCGTTGCCGGGAATCCTGAAAAATCCTGGGAAGACATTGTGCTAGAGTTAGAAGCTTTGAACATCAATCCTGCCTCCTTAGCAGTGATTAAGCATCACATTAACTCTCCCCCACCATTAGAGCGACTTCTCGCTCAACTCAACCGTGATTTTGCCATACCACTTTTAGCTCAATGTCAACAAGTTGCTCAGCAGGATAGGATAACGACACTAGAAGAAGCCAAGGTCATTGAAACAATTGCGCAAAAGTTCGACATTGACCTAAATGTGATGCAAGAACAACTGTCATCCAGTTAACTCCGCCAAACTTGCTACAAATGAAAGATTGGTAATAGGTCATTGGTGATTGGTAAGAAGCTACCATTCCCAAAAACTCAACTATCTTGTACAGCATTAATCGCCACCTGGCATGTCAAGCAACTTCCACAGTAAAAAGATAAAAGTAAAAAGAAAGTACCCCATAGATGAATCTAGGGGAACCTGTAACAAGTAAATCTTTTAGAAGTGCTATAGCTGTGTATCAAGTTGCCAAACTCATCGCAGGCATTGGTTCGCTGGTGAGTACTGCCAACAATCCTTGGAACAATTTAATGCCATCTGTACCGCCCAAAAGGGGGTCTGATGCCCGTTCTGGGTGGGGCATCATGCCCAAGATTCTGCCAGTCCGATCGCAAATTCCCGCGATATTATGTACTGAACCGTTGGGATTGCCGTTGTCATTGCTCTCACCTGTAGCGTCGCAGTAGCGAAACAGGACTTGACCGTCGTCTTCCAAAGCTTTTAACGTGTCAGTATCAGCGTAGTAGCGTCCTTCTCCGTGGGCAATGGGGAGAGTAATGACTTGCCCTGGTGAATAGGCAAATGTCCAGGGAAGGTCGTTGCGCTCCACTTTCACCGAAACGCGATCGCAGATAAAATGTAAATCCTGATTCCGTACTAGTGATCCAGGCAACAGCCCTGTTTCGGTTAACACTTGGAAGCCATTGCAGATGCCGAGGACGAACTTTCCCTGCTTGGCATGTTCGACTACTGCCCGCATTACAGGCGAGAATTGAGCTAGTGCCCCACAACGCAGATAGTCTCCATAACTGAAGCCACCGGGGATTACTACCACATCGATGTCAGAGATATCTGTTTCCTGATGCCAAACCATTCGCGTTGGCTGATGCAGGAGAGTCTGAGTAACATATGCCACATCGCGATCGCAGTTGGAGCCAGGAAAGACGATTGTTCCAAATTTCATGATGCCCCCATTAGTGCAGCTACTTCAATCAGATCAAACCGATAATTTTCAATCACTGGATTCGCCAACAACTGGTCACAAATCTGGTCGAGTTGCTCCTGTGCCGCGTTTTCGTTGGCAGCGGTTATCATCAGCTCGATATACTTACCAATTCGCACCTGCTCTACATTTTCATAGCCTAGCTGCTTCAACCCCGATTCAACGGCTACACCCGCAGGATCTAAGACTGAAGGGCGGAGGGTAACATAAATGCGAGCCTGATATTTATGAATCACAAGCGTCCCCCAAATCTAAAGTAAGCCCATTTACAAGTTTGAACCAACAAGTCCCCAAGTCCCCAAGAAATTCCAGGAGAGAAAGAAAAAAACCCATGAAACTCCAGCGTACTCGCTCTCAAGAGCGAATTTTGAACTTGCTCAAAAGCTTAAATCGTGCCGTTTCAGCTCAAGATATTTATGTTGAGTTACGCAACCGCGAGCAGAGTATGGGTCTAGCTACAGTTTATCGCGCCCTCGAAGCGTTGAAGCTCGAAGGCGTGGTGCAGGTGCGGACATTAGCTAGTGGCGAATCTCTCTACAGTTCGGTGCAACGCGACCAACACCACCTTACCTGTCTCAATTGTGGAGCATCCATTGCCATTGATGAATGCCCAGTTCACCAACTCGAAAGCGAGTTGCAAGATTCCCACCAATTCAGGATTTACTATCACACATTGGAGTTCTTTGGGATATGCGATCGCTGTTCTGTCGTGACTACTACTGATGAAGCGGAATAACTAGTCCTCCTGCAAAATAGTTTTGGAAACAATCCGAGTTTTTTTGCGATCGGCTTCTGAGAGTTCTTCGCCCGATTGCAAGCGAGTTGCGCTGGTTTGCAAGACGGTTGCGGCTCCCTTGTCTCCCATTTGGAGAGCGGTGTTGGCAGCCGTTTGTAGCATGGTTGCTGCACCAGCGCGATCGCCTTGTTGCAATTTTGCCTCAGCAATTTGCGTCTGTCGGTATTTTGCCAGCGCCAGGATAGACTTTTGCACTTGGGGATTGAGTTCGGGTTGGTAAACTCCCTGAACCTCAGCTTCTACTGGCACGACTTCGGAGAGTAATCCTTCTTTACCCGATGCGGGGTCATCATAACGAACTTGCAGATTAGCGATTGTCTGACGTCCTGGGGATAACTGATTGATATAAAGGTTAGCTAGGATAACTCGTTCGGCATCAGTCATCAAATCTCCCAGTCGCACGACAAAGCGCTCTCCTTCTTTTTGGACGGGGAGTTCAATCGTGTCTGGAGCTACTTGAGCCACGGGTTTGAGTTCTGCCAGCCGTATCTTTGGCATCAAATCAAATAACAAATAAGCATTCGTCAAGCCGACAGATTGAACGCGGTTAAATAAGCGGGAAAATTCCTCCACCGCCTGCTCCGAACGCTCGATATAAGACAGTGTTCCCCCTCCAACATCAGCAATTTGTTCCAGAATGTCTTGGTTCCAATTTGCCCCAAATCCTAACGTGTTCAGGGTGATTTTGTAATCGGTTGCCAGTTCCGCTAATTTCAGGCAGCGTCTGTTGTCACCGTGTTCGTTCTCGCCATCGGTTAGCAAAAATATTTGAGATACAGTATCTTGCTTACCCTTGGCGACTTCTTCAATTCCTAGCTTTAGACCTTCATCAATTGCCGTGCCTCCATCGGCTGAGAGGCGTTGGATTGGTTTTTTAACGGTATCTAAATCGTCAATCATTTGATTTTTGACGATTACTTTCGCTCGGTGGTCGAAGGCAACCACCGAAATGCGATCGCCTGGGTTAAGTTTTTCAATCAATTGTATCGCCGCATTTTTGACCGTTTCTAGAGGGCGTCCATCCATCGAACCGCTGTGGTCGAGAATCAGACATAAAT
>JAIUYC010000050.1 GCA_020216575.1 Coleofasciculus sp. S288
AGTTGCACATTTGGGATGCTCCCGGTCGAGAATCGCTATACATCGCCTTTTCTTCCCCTAATATCTATAGCAAAAGGCAGAAGGCAGTGGTTCGACAGGCTCACCAATCGGGAAGAAGGCAAAAGGGAAAAAATTGGCTGGTCAAGGTTTCAGGGTTTGGCTGTGTCCTAATCGCCTTGGCGACTGCTATACCACCTACTACCTAACACCTCTCAACCATAGCCTAGGACTCAGAGTGCATAAGTGTTTCTCAATGAGACTTACTGTATGAGTAACTAATATTGAGAAATTCTTAGAGCTATGGTTTTAAAAAACATTTGTGCAGTAGTTAAGAAAAGCAGGATAAGAAGGTTTATTGCCAGTGTCTTGATCACTCTGTTTGCTTTCATGGCGGCTTTGACAAATTTGACTAGAGCTGGTGAGCCAAGCAGCTATCCTGCAATCAAACCCTCGTTATTGGGCGAACCTCCTGCGATCGCAATTCCGACTGCTCCAACAGACCCATCTACCAAAGGCCTCCCCATGAACCTAGACGTTGTGGTGAAGGGCAACAATGCTTTCGCGATCGCTCTGTATCAGCAGTTGCGCGATCGCAAAGGAAACCTCTTCTTCTCCCCCTACAGCACCTCAACAGCACTGGCTATGACCTATGCCGGAGCACGGGGTCAAACGGCAACCGAGATGTCTAAAGTTCTCCACTTTACGCTAGAGTCAGAAAGCCTGCACCCAGCCTTCGCCTCACTCATCACTGAGCTAAACACCAAGAACCAGCAGGGGTTTCAACTCAGCGTTGTGAATCGGCTGTGGGGGCAACAGGGATACGGCTTCCTCGATTCCTTTGTGCAGCTGACTCAACACCACTATGGGGCTGCCTTAGAAGAGGTAGACTTCATCAGCAGTACTGAACAGGCGCGTCGCACCATCAATAAATGGGTGGAGCAACAGACTCAAGAGAAGATTCAAGAGCTTATTGCTCCTGGTATCCTCGACTCACTCACGCGACTCGTTTTGACTAATGCCATCTACTTTAAGGGGACTTGGAGCAGGCAGTTCGATCTAGCTCATACTAAGAACCAACCATTCACCGTCGCGCTTGGTCAGCAGGTTGATGTACCGATGATGTCTCAGGATGGGGCTTTAGGATACGCCGAGTGGAACGACCTGCAAGTCCTAGAGATGCCTTATGTGGGTGGGAAGGTATCTATGGTAATTCTTTTACCCAAGAACGTTGATGGATTAGCTGAGCTAGAGCAGCAGCTAACACCAGAGAATCTAGAAACGTGGCTATCGTCCATCCGCTATGGCGAGAAAGTTGATATCTGGTTGCCCAAGTTCAAGGTGACTTCAGAGTTTGAGTTGAACCAAGTGCTTTCAGATATGGGGATGGCGATCGCTTTTGGAGGCTTAGCTGATTTCTCTGGAATGACCGGCACAAAGGGTATTTTTATCTCTAACGTTATTCATCAAGCATTCGTAGATGTGGATGAAGCGGGTACGGAAGCAGCAGCAGCTACGGCTGTTGCGATGTCTAGAAGCATGAGCAGCTCTTTGTTGATGTTTCATGCCAATCGCCCCTTTCTGTTTCTGATTCGGGATATCGAGTCAGGTAGCATTCTGTTCCTAGGTCGCATCGTCAATCCGTTAGCCTAACTCAGTCCGAGGACTTCTATGGGGAAACCTCCAGCGTTAACCTTGGGGGCGTGGGGTTTGGACAACGGAAATTTTTTCATTGCGTTTGGGGTCGCCTAGGAGACGATTGATTTCAGTTGCGGTGAGATTGGCAGGGGGTTGGATGCCCCACTTTTGGGACAGACTGGTCAGAAATAGGTCTTGCTGTTGCCGAAAGCCTCCGACATCGCCGCCTCGGTTAATAATGGCAAACCAAACCAAACCGCGATCGCGAGTTGGTAGAACACCCGCCAAGGCACTTACTTCTCGTAATGTCCCAGTTTTGATGGCACTTCCTAGGGGCATATGTCGTGCATACATCGTTCCTCGCTTATCGCGCCCAGAGACGGGGAATAAATCAGCAACAGTGAGGTTGTGGGGTTCCAAATAGCGTTCAATTGCCATCAGCATCGCCGTAGCAGCGCGGGGTGAAATCCGATTCTCCATCCCTAGCCCAGAGCCATTCACCAGTAGAATTTCATCTTGGGGGACACTAGCTCCCTTGGCTGCCAGTTCGGCAGTTACTTGAGCGCCACCTACAGACTTTGCCAACATCTCAGACACGGCATTGTTGCTGTAGATGTTCATCTCCCGAAGAATGTGAATCAACGATAGCGACTTGTGGCGGAGCAACAGGTTTTTTTTGGGAATGGGAGTGGCTGTCGGTTTGATCACTCCTGCGATCATCACTTGGGGTTTGGGTGTTTTTGGAGGCATTAGGCTATAGGAGTAGGTAGCATCCCGGTTCCAAGTGCTGCTGTTGATCACTTGCCTAAAAAACTGACCTGCAACGATTGGCTCTTCCCGATAGTTCATATAAAAATCGCCCTCAATCACCAAATTCCCGGCAACGCGACGGATGCCTAGCTGGTTGAGGCTATTGGCTAACGCGATCGCTTCTTCCCATACAAAAAAAGGATCACCACTGCCAGTAATGACCAAATCTCCCTGCAAGACTCCATTCTTAATCGGACCTGTGGCACTCACTAGCGTTTCAAACTGATGATTGAGACCCCATTTTTCTAGCGACGCTAAGGTGGTTGCAATTTTTGTTAACGAAGCAGCCGGTAGGGGAACTTTGCCTTGGTGGTCGGCCAGTTTGGTCATGCCGGATTGAATCCATATGCCTTGATTCGCTGCTGTTGCCCCTTTCTTACTCCACTCTTTCAGGTATTGGTGCATCACCTCCTCGGCGACTGGGTCTGGCTGGCTGAGTATGGTAAACAGAGGCATCGTCTGCCAAGCGAGCAGTTGAGCCTTACCCAGAGACGCGGGTTGTATCCCCATGAACTTCAGCCCTACAGCTACGACTCCAGAGGCTAATAATCCAGCAGCAAATCGTTGTAACATGAATATCCCTCCTCTACGGTGCTTCATTTTAAGGAGTTAACGTCACCCCTGAAAAGTTTTCTTCACTCTGTTTCATTCCATGTCAGGTAGATCACAATAGGTTTAATGTTGAGTGGAGGGCTTCTGGTAGAATTTTGAAGGTTTCTAACATTTGGAGCAATGGCATCGACTCGCGCACGAATCGCAATTGACGCTATGGGAGGGGACTTCGCCCCTGATGAAATCGTTGCTGGCGCTATTAGGGCACAAGCAGAATTAGACGTGGATGTTTTGTTGGTAGGCGATCCTCAAGCGATTGAATCCTCCCTCAAGCAACACGCTGGTTCGTGCCAAATGGAAATTGTTCCAGCTGAGGATGTTATTGCCATGCATGAGGAGCCGTTGGTGGGTTTGAGGCGCAAACCCAAGGCTTCAATCAATGTGGCAATGGATTTAGTGAAGCAGAAGCGTGCCGAAGCCGTCGTTTCCGCTGGTCACTCCGGCGCGGCAATGGCAGCTGCACTCTTGCGCTTGGGGCGTCTGCCTGGGATTGACCGTCCCGCCATTGGTGCAGTGTTTCCGACCATGGTGGCGGGTAAGCCTGTGATTGTACTAGATGTTGGTGCGAATGTCGATTGTCGCCCTAAGTATTTGGAGCAGTTTGCTGTTATGGGTTCGGTGTACAGCCAGTATGTGCTGGGGATGCATGAACCCAAAGTCGGATTGCTCAATATTGGGGAAGAAGAGAGTAAGGGGAATGAGCTTGCGCTCCGCACGCATCAGCTACTGCAAGAAAATCCGAGAATCACCTTCATTGGCAATGCTGAAGGGAGAGATGTTCTTTCGGGTCGGTTTGATGTGATTGTGTGCGATGGCTTTGTGGGCAATGTGTTGCTCAAGTTTGCTGAAGCGGTCGGTGAGATCATGCTGCAAATCCTTCGCGAAGAGTTACCCCAAGGGCTGAGAGGTCAGTTGGGGACGGCGATATTGAAACCCAATCTCATGCGAATTAAGCAACGCATCGACCATGCCGAACATGGGGGAGGGCTGCTGTTGGGGGTCGCGGGAATTTGTATTATTAGTCATGGGAGTTCTCAAGCTCCATCCATCTTTAACGCGGTTCGCTTGGCGAAAGAAGCGATCGACCATCAGGTACTGGAGCGAATTCAGTCCACAGATTTCAAAGGTGACAAGCAATCAGCCGCTAGCAGTCAGAAAAGTGAGGAATGAGGAGTCAGGAGTCAGGGGTCAGGGGTCAGGGTCAGGAGTCAGGGATTAGGGGGTAGCATGGTAAATGGCTCTTTTGTGTCAGGATGGCTCGATTCTGCTTTGTTGTTCCTTTCCCTTGAGCTTATGCACGTACCAGCAACCGACGGAGAACAGCTTTGAATCAATTAGGGCTAGGCATTGCCATTACTGGGAGTGGTTCCGCAACGCTAGATGTTACTCTCGATAACCATCAACTCAGCCAGATAGTTGAGACATCGGATGAGTGGATTACGAGTCGGACGGGAATTCGGGAACGGCATCTGGTGGGCGAGGGAGGGAACTTGAGCGCGATCGCAGCTATGGCAGCACGAGAAGCGATCGCAATGGCAGGAGTTGCACCCGAAGACTTGGATCTGATTATCCTGGCCACCTCGACGCCAGATGATTTGTTTGGCACGGCTTGCCAAATTCAGACGTTACTGGGCGCACCTCAAGCGGTGGCGTTTGATATGACAGCCGCTTGTTCCGGGTTTGTCTTCGGTTTGGTGACGGCAGCGCAGTTTATTCGGACGGGCGTTTACCAGACTGTTTTGCTGATTGGGGCGGATGTTCTCTCGCGCTGGGTGGATTGGTCAGACCGGAGTACCTGCGTATTATTTGGGGATGGGGCGGGTGCTGTGGTGATGCAGGCGAATGAGAGCGATCGCCTTTTAGGGTTTGAACTCCGCAGTGATGGTACCCTGAATCATTGCCTCCAGCTTGCTCATAAAGCACAACCGAAAGAAATTGTCAAGGGAGTCTCGGTTGGTCAGGGGAATTTTCAACCCATCACGATGAACGGCAAGGAAATTTATCGCTTTGCCGTGCAAAAAGTGCCAGAAGTGATTGAAAAAGCCCTATTCCGAGCAAATCTCAGCGTTGAGGAGATTGATTGGCTGCTGTTACACCAGGCAAATCAGCGGATTCTCGATGCTGTTGCCCAACGCCTCAATATTCCGGCACAGAAAGTTTTGAGTAATCTCGCCAAGCATGGTAACACCTCAGCGGCTTCTATTCCCCTGGCTTTGGATGAAGCGGTACGGCAGGGCAAAGTTAAATCCGGTGATATTATTGCGAGTTGTGGTTTTGGTGCTGGACTGACTTGGGGGGCGGCTATCTTCCAGTGGGGGCGGTAAAAAAAAACAATTTTGTAGGGGCGGGTTTAGCAAGGATTTTTGATAATAACAGATAACTGAACAATCAAAACCCGCCCTTACCCAAGGAAAATTCAGGGCGGGTTTTGTATAAAAGTTATCGGTTTGAGCCAGAAGTAAATCGCTAAACCCGCCCCTACAGCCCTTGCTCTTGCTTTTCCTGCTCTTGGATGACCTTACAAATTGCCCAAATTGTAAAGCAGGCAGTAACGCCAACTTCTAAGGCTGGATGGATTAAGCCAAGCAGGATTGGCAGAGTAAACTCCATGAGAATAAACGCGATCGCTTGAGTCTTGGAGTTTTTAGTTTTCACTGATTTTTGACCTCTTAATCAACTATGAGGTCATTGTTTTTTTGGGCTTTTCCTCACGCACGTTGCCCAACCAACCCTTGAAATGCCCTTAGAATGGGAATCAGCAGCTTGGGGCAGGTTGCCTGCTTGGGCGAACGAGATTTCTTAGTGTTTTCTTTAGATTTGACCAATGAAAAAGAAGGGTCAATACAAACCTGGCTGGAGAGAACCCGCTAAGCGTAACTTGCTCAAACTGCTGAGAGCTTTACTGTCTTTAGCAGAAGACCTATCAGAACGAGACGACTTTCAACCAAACTCAGCAGTTCAGGCTAAATGGGTTTCAGAAAGAAAGTTGCTGGTGACGGGGAGACGCAAACAGAAAAGGGGAAAAATTGAGAAGCAGATCGAAGGCACTACGAAGCTAGATTTAGTACAGCTAGTAGAGAAATCTGACAGCAGCTTAGAACCTACAGACAAGAAAAGCCCGGAACAGGAAAGCCAAAAGGTTCGGAATATCATTGAGTGTCTGAAAGCTTTGAATCTGCTTAAGGCTGAACGCAAAAGTACGAACAGAGGATTTTGGGAATACACCCTAACGTTAAAGCACCAAACGGCGACACCAGAAGAGAATTGCAGATGGATTGAGCAGAAGTGGAACGAACATACACAGCACAATTCTCCGTCTCAGACAACCTCTAACTCGGAAACCGAAGAAGGCATCAACTGGCATCACGTTTGCCGGAAGATGTTGGAAAAGCAGCGAGAAACACTCCGGCGATCGATAACTGGCAGACATTTGGGGCATGAGGCGAAGAGTGTCTATGTGAAGCTGGGATTGGTGAAGCCGAAGGAACAGCCTCGACGGGGTGATGAGTTTCAACCATCGGCAGATCGAGGTATGTTGCAATATCAACTAACCGAGAAAGAAATTGAACAAGAGTATCAATATGATGAGTTTCTGGAACAGGTAGTCGAAGGGAAAGAGAAAAACTTCACTATTGTTGGTGAACCAGGTGCAGGAAAAAGTACATGGTTAGAGCAGATTGCTCTCTATGTCGAGAATTCAAACAAAGGCTTTCCCATCTGCATTTCTCTGGTAAGTCTGGGAGGGAAAACCCTGGAAGAATACCTATTCCAGATTTGGCTAAAGAATGCGCTGCTGATTTCTCAGTGTGATGTAAGCATTACCTCAGTACAAAAGAAGCTAGAAGAATTATTCAAGAGTGGCAAGGTGTGGCTGCTGTTGGATGGGGTGGATGAGATGAGGGCAGATGAATCACCTCTACAGGCAATTACTACCCAGCTAGAAGGATGGGGCGATTTGGCGCGAGTGGTGCTAACTTGTCGGTCAAATGTTTGGGAAGCTAACCCCAACGCACTGCTAAATTTTGAGACATATCGCCCTCTGCATTTTGATGATGAGCAGGTGGGTGTTTTCATTCAACAGTGGTTTACCCAGGAAGGTAAGCCAAAGTTAGGGGAAGAGTTAGAGACTAAGTTAGATGAAGCTAGGAACGATCGCATTCGGGATTTGATTAAAAATCCTTTGCGGTTGGCGATGTTGTGTGGAATCTGGTATTTTCATCAGGGAGATTTGCCCAAGACGAAAGCCATACTTTACCAGCAATATATAGAGTATTTCTATCGGTGGAAACAACACCCACAGCTTACTGATGATTTGGATAAGCAGGAGGAGTTGCACGAAGCCTTATCGAAGTTGGCACTGGAAGCCATTGATAAGAAGTTGTCACTACGAAAAAAATTGGCTCACAAGGTAATGGGTAAATCTCTTTTTCAGTTAGCGCGTGATGTCGGTTGGCTGAATTGGGTTTACAAGGATGCTGAGACGGGTGAAGATGTTTATGCTTTCTTCCATCTCACGTTTCAGGAATATTTTGCGGCGAGTGCGATCGATGATTGGCACTTTTTCCTTAACCACGTTCCCGATAACCCAATACAGGGCAACTATCGTGTCTTTGAGCAGCAGTGGAAGGACGTAATTTTGCTCTGGTTGGGTCGAAATAATGTACCCCCTGATAAAAAAGAGGTATTTATTTGGAAAGTGTTAACTTTTGAGGATAAATACCAATGTTTTTACTGGGTTCGTGCCTACTTCCTTGCAGCAGAAGGTATTGCTGAATATAGATTTAGCTTTGCTGATGGAGTCTTAGCACTGATTATTCAATATGGATTTGGGTTTGACATAGAAAAAGAAACTTGGACTCCGTATTTTGAGTTCTTTGAAAAGGATGCAATATCAATACTAAAAAAAACTGATTATAGAAAGGCAGTTAAAGCCTTAACAAAGCTACTAGAAGTTATTGATAAGCTTGATTTAAATGGCTATTGGGAATTAGCTAGATCTGAAATTGCCAACTGGCATAGACACAAAGTATGTGAAAATTTATATGAAATTAGTTCCGATAGTTATCAATCAACTATAACTCTTATTAAACTTATTCAAACGAGTAGAGATAATTTTATTATAGAAATAGCTACTAAGACTTTAGGGAAATTTGAAAATAGTAATTTAGCGTTGGTTCGCATAGTTTCTAAAGTACTTTTGGAATTAATACAAAATAGTAAAGATGAAGATGTTATTCAAGAAGCTGTTAAGAGTTTAGGGAAAATCGCGTTTGGTGAACAAAAGGTTATTTCTGTGTTAACTAACTTACTGAATAAGGATAATCAAAAAAATGAGCTTGCTCTAGAAATTGCCAACAGTCTTATTAAAATTAACCCTTATGATTCAAATGCTATCAGTACATTTTTTTATTTTTTGCTAACTCCTCAAAAGCAAGTTTTTTTAGAAAGAGTGGTCAATATATTAATAAAATTTGGCAAAAATAACACAGAAATTATTGAGCCATTAAGTTATTTGTTAGAAAGCTCAAACAAACAAGAATCAATTCTTTTGTTATATATTGCTAAGATTTTAGCAAAAATAGATATTGGCAATTTAAATAAGCCAATTGAAGTCTTAATTCATGTACTAGACAATGCTACTAATGAAGTTATTATCCTCAATTCAGCAGAAGTTTTATTAGAAATAAATGTGCATCAGTCAAAGAGCGTCAATGCTTTAGAAAAAATTCTTAATAGTAGTGAGAATATACAAGTTCTTCTTGGTGCTGCTCGTTTACTAGGAAAAATTGATCCAGGTAATCTAGAAGCGATTAATACATTAATAGAATTAGTATACAGTTGCACTCCTGTAGCTTCTTCTTATCTAGAATACATGAGTTTAGGAAAAATGAAATCAAAAGCTATAAAAGCTTTAAACAAAGTCATGGAAGTTCACGAAGACGAGCTTATGAGAATTTGGGGAGCAAAGAGTTTAGGAAAAATCGATATTGGCAACTTAAGGAGCGTACAAACACTCCTTTATTTTTTGAAAACTGGTAAAGATGAAACTATTCAAGATGCTGCTGCAAAATCATTAACCTCACTTCTTCATACAGAGCAGCTAAAATTGATGCTCCGTGAAATAAGAAACTATTTAAATCAAGTTCGTAAAAGAGATGTTAATTCCTACAAGATTTGTCAAAAGGTAGTTTGGCATTGCTCTAAGAATTTGTCTTATCCAGAATTTTACTATATATGGAATAAGAAATCTACCAATTTCGTATAAATTAGAAATAAAATTGGCGGAATACGATAAGGATAATTGGAAAAATGACGACTGGGTTGAAAACTCCTAGTAGCTACTACATTGAGCTAATTACTACGTTTCCCCCACGTCCAATTACTAATGAGGCTGAGTTAATCGCTACTCAGAATCAGGTTAATCATATTTTGGATAAAGGCAAGCTCACACAAGACGATCGCGACTACCTAAAAGTGCTTGGCACTCTCGTCTATGATTATGAAGACAAAAACGAGCCGATGCCTACTCTAAAAGGGATTGAACTCCTCACAGCCTTGCTAGAGGAATCCAATCTCCAGCCAAAAGACTTAGTCTCCATTTGCCAATCCGAATCTATCGTTTTAGATATTCTGAATAGAAAACGTGAACTCACAGCCAGTCAAATAAAAGAATTGACTGCTTTTTTCCACATCTCTCCTGCTTCATTCTTGGAGTGAAGCTTTAAAGTAAGTGCGAGTACGTTCGTTAGCAAACGTATAAAAGCTGGGTATAATGCCAATAATAAGCAGTGAGGATATATGACTGAAATTACCTTAGATGAAAAAAAACTTAAAGAACTGCTGAAAGCAGCGATTGTTGAGGTACTTCAGGAGCAAAAAGAAGTACTTCCTGATTTATTAGCAGAAACCATAAAGGAAAAAGCTATAGAAAACCCTGTAACATATGCAGAAGCTCGCAACAACTTTGACAAGATTTATGACAAGGCGATTTCCACCCGCCAACCAATAGTTATTACTCGTGAGGAGGGCGAAAGCGTATCCGTAATCCCTACTGCGGAACTTAACAGTCTTATGGAGACAGTCTATCTGTTCCAGTCTCATGAAAATGCAGAGCGTCTTCTAGATGCTCTAAAACGTGCCAAAGCACGGACGAATAAACCGCAAACCGCAGAAGATCTGCGTCAGGAGTTTGGACTTGGTGAAGAAGAAGAAAAAGTCTCCGCCTGAGAGTCCAGAACCACAACAAGTATCTAAATCTGAATCAGCTCAAGAGGATAGTTTAAAACGCGATTTGGTTTTTGATGTGAGATTTCTGGAAGACCTTACCTTCTGGGTAGAGACAAATAGAAAGGTTGCCCTCCGCTTA
>JAIUYC010000051.1 GCA_020216575.1 Coleofasciculus sp. S288
TCTCAACGGATTCTATTGTTTGGGCAATTTTAGCATTAGGAGTTTTAGCGATCGCTACTGTTGCTTATACCCCTGCTGCTTCGTCCTTCGTCGTTGAGTTAGCTCCCGAACCTCTTCGAGGTGTGTACCTCGCAATTAATTCCCAATGTTGGGCGATTGGTTACTTTATTGGTCCTCCACTTGGAGGTTGGGTGTTAGATCAATCCCAAGTTATTATCCATAGCTTTTGGCTAGCAACAGCGGCTAGCACTAGCATAGGCATTCTGATTTTGCAGGTTCTTAACCGCCAGAAGAAGGTGGTAGGTGGTAGGTGGTAGGGCTACCGATTTTGGATTTTGGACTTCGGACGTTCGGCGAGCGCTCAGTCGAGCCGCGTGAGCGCGGCAACTGAGCGTTCGACTGAGCGCTCACGCCGAAGTCTTGTCGAAGTTCAGTCGAACGATTTTGGATTAAAAAACAAGCTATGAACCATGAACCATGAACCACTAACCACTAACCACTAACCACTAACCTAAAACTGCTGCAAAAAGCGCAAGTCACTGTTATAAAGCCGACGAATATCATCAATCTCGTGCAGCACTAGCGCTAAGCGCTCAACCCCAAAACCAGCTGCAAAACCTGTGTAAACTTCTGGATCATAGCCAACGGACTTAAACACGTTCGGGTCAACCATGCCGCAGCCCATTACCTCTAGCCATTTGCCTTTCCACTGCACGTCTACTTCTGCTGAAGGTTCTGTGAAGGGGAAATAACTGGCTCGGAAACGAATCGGCAGTTCCTCACCGAACAGTTCCTCTAAAAATACCTTAATTGTGCCTTTGAGGTCGGTAAACGTTAGCCCTTCATCCACTGCCAAAATTTCTAATTGGTGGAAGACGGCTGAGTGGCTGGCGTCAATTGTATCCCGTCGATAGCAGCGACCGGGAGCCACAATTCGGATGGGTGGGTCATTGTTTTCCATGTAGCGAATCTGCACCGAAGAGGTGTGAGTTCGCAGGAGGTTGCCATCGGGTAGGTAAAACGTATCCTGCATGTCCCGTGCTGGGTGGTCGGGAGGAGTGTTGAGCGCCTCGAAGTTGTAGTAATCTGTCTCCATCTCCGGACCCGTCGCGACAGTGTAGCCCAAACCCACGAAAATATCGACAACGCGGTCAATCGTGCTGTTTAGGGGGTGCATCCGACCTTGGGGACGATAAACCGCTGGCATCGTCACATCCAGGGTTTCCGCTTCCAATTGCGCTTGGATAAGGGCGTCTTGTAAGTCTTTGCGTTTCTGCTCGATGTTGTCCTGGAGGAGGTTTTTGACTTCATTAGCTGAAGCACCAATGCGAGGTCGGTCTTCTGCGGGTAGCTTGCCCATGCCTCCCAACACCTGAGATAGCTGCCCTTTCTTGCCCAGGTATTTGACGCGCAGTTGTTCTACTTGATCTAGGGTATCAGCAGTAGCGATCGCTTTTGTCGCTTCTTCTTTGAGTGCGGCTAGTTGGGTCTCAAGCTCGTTGAGCGAAGTGGTCATGCTATGTCGTGAGAGAGTTTTTAGTGGTGAGGTTTGAGTTTTGTCGTGGTTTTGACCCTGTTAGCAGACCTAAAAGTGAAGTAGGTCAGCCCAAAAAACTACAAACGGCTTCGACTTGACTGAATCTCCATACTCGGAAACTGAGCTGTTGGAGACGACGGGCATCATCGAAGCGATTACCTTTACCAGTTTACCGACTGGCGCTGTCATTCACTGAGGAGTTCAGTTTTTTTGTCGGTGAGAGTATCCATCTGACCAAAAAGGGAACAGGGAACAGTGAGGAACGAACAGTTCCCTCTTTCTGGTTGGATTTCCCCACACATTGGGTCACAAGCCTCCACTAATTAATTGGTGATTAGGGTTGGTGTAGGCTTTGAATCCACACCATACGCCTTCCCTGTTGCCCGTTTCCTGTTCCCATCATTCCTCTCAGGCAACTATCACAATTCTCAAATTCATCGCTCAGTTCCCAATCATCCGCGACTCATCTTCGGCATTTAGATTACCCATACAGCAAAGTCCTTCATGCGGCGGAATCTCCAATGCTCCCATAGCGCCGCACATTACACCTATTTATGGAGCAATCAGATGTCTACAAATAACCATTACGATGTCATTGTTATCGGAACGGGCGCAGGAGGTGGCACTCTCGCCTATCGCCTAGCGCAGAGTGGCAAGAAGATATTGATTCTCGAACGGGGTTCTTTCATGCCGAGAGAGAAGGCGAATTGGGATACCAAAGTCGTGTTTAATAGCGATCGCTACCACAATTCCGAAGTGTGGTACGACAAAAATGGCAACGAACTGCACCCCGGCATGAGTTACTTCGTCGGCGGCAATACCAAAATCTACGGTGCAGCACTCTTTAGACTGCGAGAAAGAGATTTTGAACAAGTCATTCACAAGGACGGCATTTCTCCCGGATGGCCTCTAAACTATCGGGATTTTGAACCCTACTACAGCCAAGCTGAGAAACTCTATCAAGTCCATGGTAAGAGCGGACTCGACCCAACTGAACCCCCTCGCAGCGAAGATTATCCCTATCCTGCCGTCAGCCACGAATCCCGAATTCAAGAAGTTCACGATGACTTAAAAGCCCAAGGGTTGCACCCGTACTACACTCCTCTGGGAATCCGATTAAATGAAGTTCAGCGTCACTTGAGTAGTTGCATCCGGTGCAATACCTGCGATGGCTTTCCCTGCCTGATTCAGGCTAAATCAGACGCAGAAGTCAGTGCGATACGTCCTGTTATCGGACAGGACAATGTCACCTTGCTAACAGAGGCAAAGGTGGTGAAGTTGCACACCAGTCCTTCTGGACGGGAAGTGACAGGGGTGGAAGTGGAAGTCCAGGGTGAGCAACGACTGTTTTCTGGGGATATTGTTGCAGTTGCCTGCGGTGCTATCAACTCATCCGTTCTACTCCTCAAATCTGCCAATGAAAAGCATCCCAACGGCTTAGCGAATAGTTCCGATTTAGTTGGACGCAACTTCATGAAGCACGTCTTGGGTTCCATTATTGGGGTGACAAAAAAGCCCAATCCTACTGCCTTCCAGAAAACCATGTCAATCAACGATTTTTACTGGGGCGAAGAAGGATTTGATTACCCCATGGGACAAATCCAATTACTTGGTAAAGTCAACAAAGACATGCTGGAAGGGAATGCCGCCGCTTACGCTCCCTCAACCCCTGAAGATATCGCCACCCATTCCGTTGATTGGTGGCTGACAACAGAAGATTTACCCGACCCTAATAATCGCGTCAAAGTGGATGGCAATAAAATTATTCTCGACTATACAGAGAACAATTCTAAAGCCTATGAGCGATTAAAAGCACGCTGGATACAGGTCTTAAAATCAATTGACTGCGGTCAAGAAATTTTACCCCATTGTTCCTATTTCGTCCCTGGCTCGGTTTCGTATTTTAGCGACAAGCTCCCCCTAGACGGTGTAGGGCATCAAGTCGGTACTTCTCGCTTTGGTGAAGACCCCAAAACCTCGGTACTAGACCTCAATTGCCGCACTCATGATGTTGACAATCTCTACGTGGTAGATGGTAGCTTTTTCCCATCAAGTGCAGCCGTAAATCCAACCCTGACGATTATCGCCAATGCTTTGCGGGTGGGAGAACATCTAGTGGAGCGACTGAACTATAGCCAGTCCAAATGATTCATGAAATTCTCTCTTCTCTTTCTCTGTGTTCTCTGTGTCTGGAGTCGTTCATTAAGAAGTGGTAGAGGCGGGTTTTGCCGAGATATATGCTTCTACGCCTCAACTCAATAAACCCGCCCGTTTTCCTGTTGATTACATTTTCGTAAATGAGTAAAACATGAAGCGTCATGGAAGCATTTGTCACTACTTTAACGACTTGGTTGACCACAATTGTTGACAGCTTAACTGCTTTGATCATTGCCTTTGGTGCTTTGGAAGCGATCATCAAAATCATAACCGTTTTCTTCCTACATTATAAAAAGCTGGACAAGGCTAGAGAAGATATCCGGCTGATGCTTGGAATGTGGCTTGCCCTTTCTCTGGAATTTGCACTGGCTGCGGATATTTTACGTAGCATTATTGCCCCAACATGGGATGAAATTGGCAAGCTATCTGCCATTATTGTGCTGCGAACCATTCTGAATTATTTCCTAGCAAAAGAAATCGAACAAGCAACAATGAAAAAGAACTATGTTCCCAGCGAATCTTTTTAGTTTATCGCTATGGGCAGCCATTATTCAGATGTTCGCCGCTTTAGCAATTACAGGTTATGTCATCACGGCTGCTATCTCTCTAATTCCCAAACAAAATGTTGACCGAGCAAGGGTTTTAGTGGCAGAAGGAGTCCTCACCAGCCTGAGTTTTATGGTTGCGGCAACCCTGTTGAGGATGCTCGAACTTCAGACATGGAGGCAAATTCTAATTTTTAGTCTCATCTTCTTACTTCGCACAGTCCTAAAGAAGGTGTTTGTTTGGGAAAAAAAGCTAGTTTTGATGATGACATTTCATGTTTAATTCAGGGATAACACCAATGCAAACTCCGGTTTCTCAGCAGCAAATGAGCGAACAGCCTATAGAATACACGGGCGGATGTTTCTGCGGTTATGTTCGCTATCGAGCCTTAGAAAAACCTATCGAGGTTACTCACTGCCATTGCAGCATTTGTCGCCGCGTTTCTGGCGCTCCTTTCGTCACTTGGGCTACTTTTGCCAAGACGAATTTTTCATGGACTAACAGCAAACCATCGAGGTTTCATTCCTCTTCCAAGGCAGAGCGTACATTTTGCGATCGCTGCGGCACAGCACTCACATTTGAAGAAATAAAGCGTTCTGAGTTAATCGATGTCACCGTTGGGAGCATGGATCAACCTAATAACTTCTCTCCTCAAGAACACGTTTGGACATCGAGCCGATTGAGCTGGCTTCATCTGAGTGATGGTCTACCAGAATATCTCCAATAGGACTTACGCAGAACCTCTATAAGTAGGGTGGGCAATGCCCACTCTACCTCTACAAATAGCGTTATTTGCTTTATTTCGCGTAAGTCCTATCCAAGATAACCCCAATGAGGCAAAAAGCTGAGACAACTGATTTCAATTTAAACGACAACAGCATTTTTAGGAGAATTTTCTATGAGTAATGCATGGCAAACAATCGGCAAAATTAATCTACAAGAACTGGCCGAAGCCAGACTGCAATTGCACTATGCCATTCAGTTTATTGCAGCAACTGGAAATGCTCTAGCAGAGCCTAAACCGGACTACAGTCATTCAAGTCTAGGATGGAACCCTAAACTCAATGCTTTTGTAGGAGAAGTTATTCAGGCAAATACCCCTTTCCAGGTAGCCCTCGATCCAGTCAGTCTCACTTCATTAATCCTAAATCAAAAGGGTGAAACAATTGCCTCATTCCCCTTGCATCAAAAAACCTTGGGCGAGGGAATGAAATGGCACAAAGAGGAGATTTCCAAACTCGGTGCTGAGGCAGAGAAAATAACATTTTTATCCTATCCGCCTGATGATTTCCCTGACCATGCACTCGCCCACGGCGCTTCCTTTGATGCCACTCAAGAGGCAGGACTGAAAGCACTGACCGATTACTATGCCAATACCCATCTCCTCCTCCAAGAGATTGTGGCAACAACTGAAGGCACTTCCCCGATTCATACTTGGCCTCACCACTTCGACATGGCAACACTCATCACCCTCCCCAGTACGAAGAATGGCGAAGCGATGACGATTGGCGTCGGGATGTCACCAGGAGATCAAAGTTACAACGAACCCTATTGGTATATCACGCCCTATCCCTATCCAGATACCGCTACCCTTCCGGAGCTGGATGGAGATGGTTTCTGGCATACACAGCACTGGGTTGGAGCTGTTTTGAAAACCTCACAACTGAGTGAAAATGAAACGGCTGAAGCACAACAGGAGAAAGCTAGAGCTTTTGTGAATTCTGCCATCAAGGCCTTGCGAAGTCTATTAATATAGCAAAAGGCAGAGGGCTTTTATGTAGAAGGGAAAAGATTAACTGGTCAAGGTTTCAGTATTTAGCGAGAGTCAAGAGTCGCCTTGGCGACTGCCATAACTTGACAAAGTGACAGTTTTAGTTTTGGATTTGATCGCACCCTTGGATATTCTTTTCGCTATGGTCAAGTCCTATGCTTATTCTCAACAGCAAACAAGTGAAGTATTGCCATGTTCTCCGTCAGGCAGGAGGACAGGTTGAGAGAGTACCAGGAGTAGCTTATCAAGGAAAGCTTTTTGTTAAAGGTGAATCCTATGGTCAACACCAGAAACAAGAAGCAATTAGCCGGGGTCGTCAACTAATTTTGCAACAGGACAAGCAACTTTTATTCCTGGTCGTTGAAGACCCAATAGGCTTTACTCTTTGGTATCAAGATGACCGAGTACAGCTAGCGGCTGAAGTATCCACGATTAACCTTGAGAAACTGGTGACTCAGATGCGGGGTGTGGAGGGACTCCAAATCGAAGACCGTTGGTATCATCTGCAACTTTATCCTAGATGTTTTGTTGGTCACGAAGCAGTGATGTGGATGAGCAAACATCTCCAGTTTTCTCGAACCGAAGCGGTTGAGTTAGGACAACGGCTGATTGATGAAAAGTGGATTCATCATGTTGTCGATGAACATCCGTTTCGAGAGGGTTACTTTTTCTACCGCTTTTATTTGGATGAATAAGGTGTAAATTGGTAGCCATCCAACATCGCAACTTTACGATTGAGATGATTTGTGTAATTGGTCTAATGAGCGGCACGTCGGTAGATGGCATCGATGCGGCTGTAGTAGAAATTGTTGGGAAAGATGTCGATCTGAACGTAGAACTACTAGCTGGAGCAACGTATCCTTATCCGCCTGCTTTGAGAGAGCAAATTCTTGCTGTCTGTGCTGGTGCGGCTCTTTCAATGGTTCAATTAGCTGAATTAGATGATGCGATCGCCTTTCACTTTGCTCAAGCAGCACAAAAGATTCAAATTGGCAACCCCACAGCCGATCTAATTGGCTCCCACGGTCAAACAGTTTACCACCGACCTCCTAGACTCCAGAGCAATGAACGGACTTCGCTCTCTCACCCCATCACTCCACTGGGATACAGCTATCAATTGGGACGGGGAGAGGTGATTGCTCAGCTAACTGGAATTAAAACAGTCAGCAATTTCCGAACTGCTGATATTGCGGTTGGGGGACAAGGTGCGCCGCTTGTATCAAAAGTTGATACTTATTTGTTCTCGTCACCGACTCAGCACCGATGCGTCCAGAATATCGGAGGAATCGGGAATGTAACGTATCTTCCAGCACGTCAAGGCAACTGGATAGAACAAGTTTGCGGTTGGGATACCGGACCGGGCAATGCTCTTTTGGACTTAGCCGTACAGCATTTCACAAATGGTAGCCAAACCTATGATAAAGACGGCAACTGGGCGCGTCAGGGGACTCCATGCGAGGCGTTGGTTAAACAGTGGCTCACTCAAGACTTTTTTCAGATACCGCCGCCGAAATCAACTGGACGGGAGTTATTTGGCGTGGATTACCTGAACCAATGTTTAGCAGAGAGTGCAGCTTATAACCTGACGCCTGCTGACCTATTGGCAACGCTAACCGAACTAACGGCTACCTCAATTGCTCACAGCTACCGCAGTTTCTTGCCCCAAATGCCTGATGAAGTGTTTTTAGCCGGTGGTGGCAGCCGAAATCTCTATTTGAAGCAACGCCTGCAAACCCTGCTGAACCCTGTGCAGGTATTAACAACTGATGAAGTCGGAGTCAGTGCGGAGTTTAAAGAAGCGATCGCGTTTGCAGTTTTGGCTCATTGGCGTACTCTAGGATTCCCCGGCAATCTACCCCAAGTGACTGGAGCCTCTGGTGATGTGTTATTAGGCAACATTTATTCTCCTGCTGCTGTCTGAACTGTCACAAAAAGCTGTAGGACTCCGGTTATACTTGACTTACCGCCTTTAATCCTCATCTATGCCACTCAAGCAGTTAGTCCGGGCAGCTAATTGCTAATCTTAGTATGGAGAGAGAGGAAGATTCTCGATAGGCAAGGGTAGCACTGTGGGTCACACCTTTTTGATGGAGCCAGGACGCTGGACGCTCCAAGGAACCTGGCTAGAGCGTAATGGCATGCCAATTGTTGTTAAAGGTAAGACTGTTATTGTCTGGGATAACGATCACTGGTTTAGGATGGTCACCAGATTAGTCTTTCCCGACAGTGATCGAGAAGATATTTCTTTTCAGTATCGGGGGCGTCTTGATATCGGGGAGCGTCAATACACGTTTGTCTTGCAGCATAGTGTATTAGGTCGTGTTGAGGGCGAGGGCTGGGTGGCTCCAGACTCCATTGTGCAACGCTACTGGGTCTTGGGCGATCGCCAACGGCGCAGTGGATTTGAGACAAGACACCGACTCAATGACAACACCTACTACCTCTCTAGTGGCATTATGGCAGGTCACTATCTGACCAGCACAATGGAAGCAACTCTGGAGCGTCAGCCAGAATCACACTATGCTTGAACTCAGATAGTGTGGTGAATTCAACTCAATTGAGAAGCAAGCAAGAGCGCTGCGGCTTGCGAGATGTAACTTATGTAGATATTCGTTCCACCACTGCTCCAAGCTGTCAGTACCAAAGATGATGACGGACCCTAATTCTGGTCGCTTACTCGCTAATCGCTATCAACTCAATGAGTTGATAGGCAAAGGCGCTATGGGTCGGGTGTATCAAGCTAAAGATATGTTGCTAGGAGGTGTGATTGTTGCCGTCAAGTTTCTCTCCCAGACATTACTGAACAATAAAATGCGCGATCGCTTTTCTCGAGAAGCCACCATCTGTGCACTGCTCGGTGAAAAAAGCAATCATATTGTTCGCGTGAGGGACTATGGCGTGGACGAGAACGAGATTCCGTTCTACGTCATGGAATACTTGGAAGGACAGAGTTTAAGCGAAATCATTCGACAGCAACCCCTCAACTTAGCTCGGTTTCTGAATATTACTAGCCAAATTTGTTTGGGGCTGCAAGCGGCTCACAAGGGAGTCCCCATTAACGGTCAAACTACCCCCATCATTCATCGGGATATTAAGCCAAGTAATATTATTGTTATTCAAGATGACTCTTTCGGGGAACTCGTCAAAATCCTCGATTTTGGAATTGCCAAGCTTGTCCAAGCTGACAGCACTCAAACTCATTCATTCATGGGTACTCTCGCCTATTGTTCGCCAGAACAAATGGAGGGCAAAGAACTCGATAAACGCTCAGACATTTACAGTCTAGGCGTGATCATGTTTGAGATGGTCACGGGTGAGATGCCGATTCTGGCAGAAACAAATTCCTTTGGTAGCTGGTACAAAGCGCATCACTTTACCCCACCTCGCTCGTTTGAATCCGTTAACCCCAACCTGAAACGACTGCCAAAGCCCTTAGAGAATCTAGTGATGAGCTGTCTGGCAAAAGATGCGATCGCTCGTCCTCAAAGTGCCGAGGAAGTCCTGCGAGCCTTAAAAGCGATCGAGGAGCGCGTTGATCGAGGAGTGCAGTTGGGGCGGCGGATTGGAATAGCACTGGCGGAATTGCCAGTTTCGCCTAAATCAAAAGTCAAGCGCGTCCTCTCAATTGATGAAATTTGCCGACAGACATCCTGGCCTAACAACAAACCCCACGCGGAAATTGTCTTTCCCCATATCATTCGCACTAGTCGGGAAGTTGTAGCCACCCTTTGGGTAATGCTCCAAAAACAAGACATTGAGAACCGACAAGTTAGCACCCGTTACAACCAATTCCTGTGCGTGATGATTCCCCATCCGATGGTGCTGTGGATTACTGTCCTGCATAACCGTGAGCATGGCGCTCGTTGGCTTCCTTGGTATTTGGATCTCAAAACCGATTTAGCTCAGAAAATTCTTAGACTCTTAGGAGAAACTGGGAGCTACCGCATTCTGTTCTTTGCCTTAACAGAGCCAGAACGCTGTGCCAACGTGATGAGTTCAACCATTGCTCCAGCTCAACGCCAAATGTTGCTTGAATGGGCAAATGCAAGTCAGACTTTAAAAGCAGTGGGTCAGCCCCAGTTGAGTAAAAAAATCCTAAAGCAGGAATATGAAAAGCTTAAGCCTAAAATTTTAATGAAGTTGGAAGCCGTTCATACCGACTATCCCACCGATATCTCTGGATGAAGGGAATAGCGATCGCTCTCCTCCTTTCGTTCGCTAATCTAATTATCTCGTAGAGGCTACAATTTCAACTTTTCAAAAGAAATAACTTGCCTCAGGAGCATCAACCCCTTCAGCAAGCTACATAGATTATTGAGCACTCAGAGTAGTTTCAGATTTGCGATTAATCCAAAATCGTTCGACTGAACTTCGACAAGACTTCGGCGTGAGGCTTCGACGGTGAGCGCTC
>JAIUYC010000052.1 GCA_020216575.1 Coleofasciculus sp. S288
AGTGAAGACCAAACCATCAGACTTTGGGATGTTTACACTCGCCAATGCCTCCACATCTTTCAGGGATACACTAATTGGGTACAGTTAGTTGCCATTAATCATGATGGGCGAACCCTTGCTACTGCCAATGGAGACAAAACGATAAGGCTTTGGGATTTGCAAAGCTATCTATGTTTTCAAACCCTTGAAGGACACACTGGTAGAGTAGGGTCAGTTGCTTTTAGTCCTAATGGGCAAACCCTTGCCAGTAGCAGTAATGACAAAACAATAAGGCTTTGGGATCTCCGCACCTATCAATGTCTTCATATTTTCCAAGGACATAGCAGTTGGGTTTGGTCAATCGCTTTTAGTCCTGATGGACAAACCCTGGCTAGTAGTAGTGATGACCATACAGTCAGGCTTTGGGATCTCCGCACCTACCAATGCCTTCATACCTTCCAAGGACATAGTAATAGAGTACGGTCAGTTGCTTTTAGTCCTGATGGGCAAACCTTAGCCACTGGTAGTGAAGACCATACAGTCAGGCTTTGGGATCTTCATACTCCTCAGTGTCTACAGATTTTCCAAGGACACACCAATTGGGTCTGGTCAGTTGCTTTTAGTCCTGATGGGCAAACCTTAGCTACTGGTAGTGAAGACCATACAGTCAGACTTTGGGATGTTCGCACCCATCAATGCCTCCATGTCTTTCAGGAACATAGTGGTGGAGTAAGGTCAGTGAGTTTTAGTCCCAATGGTCAAACCCTTGCTACTGGTAGTGGAGACCATACGATCAGGCTCTGGAATGTTTACAATCGTCAGTGTCTTTACATTTTGGAAGGGCATACTAATTGGGTTTGGTCAGTTGCTTTCAGTTCCAATGGCTCAGTACTTATAAGTGGTAGTGAAGATGAGACGATTAAGTTGTGGGATATTAAGACAAATAATTGCTTGAAAACTCTGAGAAGTGAAAGACCCTATGAAGGTATGAATATCACGGGCGTTAAGGGTTTAACGGAAGCTGAGAAAGCTACGCTCAAAGCTTTAGGGGCGGTGGAGAATGGGGAGTGAAGGCGAGAGCCCCGACTTTTTAGAAAAGTCGGGGCTCTGAATCTTAGCGCAATTTGCCGAAGTGAAGAGAAAGTGCGTTAGCGAAGTATACCGTTAGGCTTATCGCCCACATCACAGACAAATGTACTATAAATCAAGTAATCGCCATGACCAATAATGTCAGATTCTTAAGAGAGCCAGAAAGAGAGATAGAAGAGTTAGGGCATCCAATTAACGAGCCTGTACAAGCGCACAATCTTAAAGAAGCCCAAAAAAAGTGTGATAAGTTAGCGCATCAATACGAAAGGCAGCTTAAAGATGTGCGTGCAGAGGGGCGCTCTTGGTTCCGTTGTTTCTTTGAGTGAGGTATTAAGATGAAAATTCGAGAGTCAATTGGTCAAAGTGTTTGGAATGCTAAACGAGGTTGGTGCTGCGAACCGCTTGATCCTATCTCAGCCGATCACGTTGCCTTAGCTATTGAAGCTGACGATCTCAATCTTGTGGACTGGGATATTGAAGAAATTGGAGAAAAAGCAGGGTTTGATATTGAGTATCGATACACAGGAGTGAATGATCCCAAAGATTCATCATTAGCTTGTGTAACTCAGTTTGTTGGTATCTATGGAGATCAATCGAAAATGTACCAAGATATTGAAACTTTGGTAAAAGCTGGCATCCCTCGCCATCTGTTTAAAATCCTCACCTCAAATTCCGACATTGAACTCAAGCCTTTAAATCGAGACAGCGCACTCAAGCCTTCTCTAACTAAGAAAACATGAATATCACGGGCGTTACGGGTTTAACGGAAGCTGAGAAAGCCACGCTCAAAGCTTTAGGGGCGGTGGAATAGTAACAATGGAAGGGTAAAAGGAAAAAGGCAAAGAGGGAGAGATTATGCAGTCAGCAATCCGAATTACAACCAAGGTTCTTCCAGGAGACAAAATTGAAGTTCAATTGCCACCTGGCTCAGCGGGTGAAGAGGTTGAAGTCTTTGTTATTTTGCCAGAGAAAAAACCGCTTAAACAAAGGAGTGTTCTAGAAATCCTTGAAGAAGTTCACAAGCATGGTCCTTTCAGAACTGTTGAAGAAATCGACCGAGATTTACAGTTTGAAAGAGATTCATGGGACAACTAAACATTCCATCCTCTGCTGTAGTGTATGTAGACACAGCAGTTGTAATCTATAGTGTTGAGTTCAATCCGGCTTACTGGCAATTACTCCAACCTCTATGGGCAAAGCTTCAGGCAAATGAAATTGGTATTGTCAGTAGTGAACTCACATTGATGGAAAGTCTAGTTGTGCCATTGAGGAATGGAAACACTATTTTGACCAATACTTATGAACAACTGCTCTCAGCACAAATCAGCTTAGTTCCTATTAGCAAGACTATCCTAAAGAGTGCTGCTCAGCTACAGGCTACAACTAATCTAAGAACACCCGATGCAATTCATGCAGCTACGGCACTAGATGCAAGTTGTACGCTATTTCTAACCAATGACAGTGGATTTCGTAATGTCCCTAATCTACCTTTTGTCATCCTCAGTGAAGTATTGGCATTATGACAGTACTCTCTATTTGTAACCTACTAACCGATCATCGCAAGAAGTAGGAGCTAGGAGTACGCACGCTACCATCTCTCTTTGGTATGCGATCGCATAGTGGAGAGCAAGTGCGATCGCGATTACTCTCCCACACCTTCAAGAATTCCTACTATCACCCTGGCTAAATCATCTAAATCATCAGGTACTTGGAAAAGGTTGATATCTTGAACTATGACCTGTTGGTTGCGATCAAGTCTACCAAAGCGCCATATATCACCAATTGTTACGGCTCCATAAAAAACATCCCGCTCCTCAACCTGCGCTAGAGCAATTAACTCTACTGCTAATTGAGTAAATCCTCGGGAGAGGTCATCATGTTTCGCTTCAATAATTAGCAAATTATTCTGCAATCGTAAGAGATAATCCAGATTGCCCTTCAACCAGTTACTGACTACTAAAGGATACTCAATTCGTAGCTGACAATGGCAATAGCGAACAATTTCGATCAGGACTGGAGACACCAGCATTTCTCTTCTAGCAGCCTCGCTACTGAGTCTGACAAATGGTAAAATATCCTCTATTCTTTGTTTTAATTCTGATAATTGGTCTAGCGAACTGGTAGTTTTAGGCAGAGATAACCGTGCCGTAGTAAATGTATAGTCAAACTCGGCTAAAATTTCATCTATTCCGTAGGGTAACTCAAAGTAGGAACGAAATGTGTAGTCTCGATCTTCCTGCAAGATTTTGCGTTTGGACATAGAGCGATCGCCCTCCATTCCCGTATACTCTATTCATTCTACAAATGTGCTGGTATGAGAGGTAAAGAGAACAAGAGAGTAAGGCTCTAAGGGAGAGGTAGCCAGCACTCAAACAATTCTCAGAGGTTTTAGTGTGCCAGTCGATGAATTATTAAATTGAAAGTGCGATCGCTTGTAGGAGTGCGAGTGGTGGGAAGCGATCGCATTTCTCTGAAAATTGCATCCCTTCTGCCACCTACAAAGGTGTATATTCCAAGTCTCAAATTCCAAGCTGCAAATAGCGAGTTAGGCTAACGCTTCACTCCACTAGCCTGAATGGTATCGATCGCAAAACTTCGCATCAAAGCCAAAACCTCTGGTATGACGACATGCCCCATGTCAAATTCTTGATACTTGACATCTACACCTAACGCTTTTAGATTATCTCTAGCACTTTGAGCCGCACTTACAGGTACCATCGAGTCTTGTCTACCATGCACAATCAAAACGGGGGAATAAGACTTTCCAGTCGTTGGCTCTGGCTTGAAATGCAGGTAACCACTCATACATACCACGCCTGCCAGAGGCAGAGTCAGCCCCACATCCAGTGTCATTGCTCCGCCTTGAGAAAATCCACTCAAAACTGTGCGCGACAAGGGTACACCTGTACGACTTTCTAGAGACTTCAACCAGTCCGTTAATTGCTGCCGAGTTGCCGCTAAACCTTGATAATCATAGCTTTGGAGTTTGTACCACATCCTACCCCCGTAGGACAGGGAGTAAGGTGCATCGGGGAACAGAAACTGGTATTCCGGCAGATTGAACATCGATGCATAAGGCGTCAACTGCCGGGAGTTGCCACTAAAGCCATGCAAGCAAACAATCAGTCCAACTGGCGGTTGACTGTTTGCTGGGGGAATTGAGATGAATTGTAAAGACAAAGATGTATCTCCAAAACCAGCAGTTGTGGAAGCTTTGGCAGAAAGAGAACCCTCTTTTGCAAGCTTTCAGAGGCAGCTTCGCTTGGAGCGGCCTCTATCATCATTGTGTTGAAGAGCGATCGCATTGCCATCATCAAGAGGGCGTACTTCTGACGGTTGCGATCGCATGGTGAAGAGAAAGTGCGATCGCCTAACTGATAGTTATGCAATCCCAGTCGGAGAATTTTTTTAATACTTCAGTGGGTGGGTGTTTGAGTTCTGATTCAGGTCGTTTTTGAAAATGCCCTCGAAATTTATAGCCAACCAACCCCACGTATTCTCGCCAGACAGAATGACTCAGCGCCGCTCCAGTCAAATAAGGGGGTAGAGGACTGGTATGGGGGATAACTGTAAACCCAAAACTACGGAAGGAAAAAAGCGATCGCAACATGTGGGGTGGGTCAGTAATCAAGAGAATTTGCCGAACATCTTTTGGATAGAGTAGAGCTGCCGTATATTGAGCATTTTCTTGGGTACTCTGAGAACAGCTTTCACCGGCTAGCTTCTGAGTGGGATCAGCTTTTGCCTTGAGTCGGTCAACGATGAGGGCAGCATCGTTCATCCCGCTCGCAAAAATCAACGGTGCACGATGAGCTTGCATTAGTTGGGCTGCGACTTCAATTCGGGACTCTCTCAACGCTGGACCGCGCCCCACAATCACAATCGCATCGACTGTTTCACCCGAATCGGCAGGTAGGAAGTAAACCAATCCTTGAAGCGCAAGGGCAGCAGTGATTGGAGACGTGGCAATCAGGTAAATCAGCAGGGAAATGGCTGCTATTGTACGCAGTTTCCTGAACTGAAGTTTAGAACGTGAGGAGCGAAAGAGCCAGAAAAGTATGACGAGGAGCAGGGGTAGGGTTAACCAGTCGGTGAATTTCATCTCATTTCTGACTTGAAAGTGAGGAGTCGGGAGTCGGGAGTCGGGAGTCGGGAATGGGAAATACCACTTTCATTCATGGCTGTGAATTTTTTTCATCGGGACTGCCTTGACAGCCCACTAGTTCAATAAGCTCATGACAACCAGAACTATCAAACTGAGAAGTATCAATCCGCCAATAATTTTAGCTAAACAATCTAAGCGACTCGAAAAATCCCCCCTTGGCTTTGACACGAGACGAGCTTCTTTTTCAAACTCTGCTTTCGCCCAACTCATCTCTTGCCCCAACTGACGTGCCTCATACACCAAACCTGCGGCGAGTTGAAGCAAGTAAGGATGGCGTCCGCCCCACTGCCGCACCCAACGCTGCTCTTGCATTGTTAAGGCCGCCGTTGTACCGGGAATTCTACTGGCAGGTAAGGTGACTAGTTCCTCGGCTGCGGCCTCCGTCAGTTCGCCTAGCGTCACAACTTGCCAAGTTTTGAAAAAAGCAGACCTGAGCTTGTGGCGGCGCTGGTAAAAATCCAGTCGTCTGTGAGATGCCACTACTAGCATCAAGACACCACTTTCCATGAGCGATCGCAAATTGTCAAAAAATCCATCGCCAAACTCCTCAGGATGCCGAAACAGTGGACCAAACTCATCCAGACATAGCACAGGCAGCACTCCTTGCCGTTTGTACTGTCCCATCGCGGCACAAAATGCCAAACGGTTAAAGGGGTTGACTTTCAACGGCTCAATTAACGCTGGGTTTCGCTGTACCGTTAAGTGATGCCACAGCCGCCGTGCCACTGCCTGATAGAACCCGTCCTCGCTTTGGCACTGTGCCTCCTGGAGTGAGAGGTAGATTGCTACATAGCGTTTGGGTTCAGGAACTCGCTGTTCGTAAGTTTGGAAGAAGTGATAGAGCAACGAAGATTTACCAATCCGCCTTGGTCCCACCACATTGATACTGACTGGCTGCAAAGCTGTCATTTGTGAAGTAATGAGTTCTAATTCTTGTTTTCTACCCACAAATAACTGGGGATCGGTAATCTTTTGTCCTGCTACAAATGGGCAGGAAGGTAGCGATGAGGTCATGGATCTGCACCAGCAAAAACGTCAGTACAACAGCCCCAGCACCCTAGGCAATTCAAAATTCAAAGTTCAAAATTTAAAAGGGGAAAACCTAATGTTAGCAGGCATTTGGGGGCTTCCTACATTGAGATGAAATACACCACAAGTTTATGAGTTTCTGCGTATGTTTGATATAGTGATTCTCGACCCTTGTGGGATATACCTCGATTCAGGAGTCATAGGGGCAGGTTTCACCGAGATATCTGCTTCCCACGACTCAATCTGATAAACCCGCCCGTACTTCAATCATTTGAGAACCGCTATAGTAACTGCAAAAGTACTCTAGCTAAGTAATCATATTGCTCTGGTGTGTTGTACACATGAGCCGAAACCCTCACCATTAGCTTAAATGGCGCACTCCAGAAATTCAGCGGCACTTCAATGTTAAATCGGTCAAACAAAATATCCTGAAGTACTGGCCAGTCTCGGAGTTGCCCCTCTTGCTCGTACACCGACAACTCATCGGGTAAAGGCACAGCTGCCATCGAACCAATCATTTCATCCGGACAGGGGGGTGATACTCCTAACGCTTTGCACAGCAATTGCCTTGCTAAGAGTGCCTTGGCTCGGTTGTTTGATTGAAGTTCAGACCATCCTCCGGGCAGTAACGAACCCAAGAACCGAATGGCTTGGGGTATACAAAGATAGGCTGTGGGGTCATCGGTACCCGCCCAATCAAACTCTAGCTGAAAGCGGGACTTATCTGTGCGATGCGAGTTTGCACCGTGGCTAATGGTTAGAGGATGAATGAGCGATTGCTTGTCGCGTCGTACATAGAGAAATGCTGCTCCCTTTGGCGCACACAACCACTTGTGGCAGTTAGCCGCATAGTAAGCTGCTCCAATTTCGTGCAGGTTCAGCGATACCATACCGAGTGCATGTGCTCCATCGACAAGTGTATCTACCCCCTGTTCCGCCAGTTTGCCCACGAGCTGCTGAAGGGGGAAGACTAAAGCCGTTTTGCTCGTTACATGGTCAATGAGTGCCAACTTGGTTCTGGGTGAAACTTGTTCGAGTATCGCGTCTATTACCTCATTGGGAGACTGGAGGGGAAAGGGAAGTTTCGCTACGACTACTTTTGCCCCCGTGCGGCTGGCGACGAAATCGAGTGCATTGCGGCAGGCGTTGTACTCTTGGTTAGTGGTTAGTAGTTCGTCGCCTGGATTGAAAGAAAGCGATCGCAATACCGAATTTACACCCGTTGTTGCATTGGGAACGAACGCCAACTCTTCAGCCTCTGCACCCACAAAGGCGGCTAGTTCGCTCCGCGCTGCGTCTAGCAACCCTTCGTACTCCCGCATAAAAAAGCGCAGAGGTTCTCGTTCGAGTTGCTCCCGCAATCGTTGCTGTACTTCTAGGACTGGCAGGGGGCAAGCCCCATAGGAACCATGATTGAGAAAGGTTACCGTTGGGTCAAGCGACCAGAACTTTGAGCAATTGCTAGGTTCACCTGGAAAAGAAGCGTTGTCAGCCATTAACAGGACTCACGCTAGGAAAGATTCTTCCCCTGATTTTATTCTCTCCGACCTAAAGGTAGGGAGATTCACTGAGGGGTTCTGTCTTATCCCTCGATTATCCGACTGTCAGACAAAGCGAGCTCGTAGTTGCTGCTGTTCAGCTAGCCGCTCATCACTAATGAATATTCGCCTTCCTAGATCAGTAAAGCGGAGCTGGGCTAGCCAAAGCACTTCCCTGCAAAACCTATAACATTTAAAACTCCCCAGGCCGGATTCGAACCAGCGACCAATCGGTTAACAGCCGACCGCTCTACCACTGAGCTACTGAGGACTGCGTAGTCAATGTTTGTCACGATTATCAATATTAGCGACAAAACCTACAATTTAGCAACCCCTCTCCCAAATTTTTTTTAATACCGATGGCACATTACGACTCATCCTAATGTGAAGTATCGAGCTAGGCTATTTGTATCCTTTTTTTTCTCCGCTTCTATGTTGACGCATCACCGCAGGCCTGTTTATCTTTCCCTAGTGTCTACCGACCTGCCATTTTGGTCTACTGTTGAGGCTGCCGCTACGCTCTACCAAAAAGACCAAGAGCGGTTTCATCTACTCTTCAGTGAATCAGCTCCTCCTGAGTGGGAACCGGAAGGCACAACACCTGACAATGCCAACCCCTCAACCTCTAAATCGGTGCGACTCCTGTGGCTGGAAATTTCACCTTATCGGGTGATTATGACCATGCAGGGAAACGGTAGATTAAGCTATCGCCATCTCTGGGAGCGAGGGATTTATGGCATCAGCCGCTATTGGTTAAACAGCGATCCCCTCAAGGGACACGAGTCGTTGCGCCTGCGGAACTATACCCGGAGTTTAAAGCTAGAGGGTCGATCGTTACCCCAGCGCCTACAACTGGAATATGAGCTGTGGTCAGAAAAAGTCCAACTGGGTCGCTATATATTGAATCTACAAATTCATCACTAGTAGGAACTTAAAGAAAAAGCTTAACCCGTAGAGACGCCTGTATTATAATATATTTCTTGTATACTACAGACGCGCAGGACTGGTAGAAACTCATCTTTGAATGATACCAGTGCTGCTGCATCAGGAGCATCATGGCGACTTTTCGGGATATCCTCAACTACTACCGTTCCTACCGAGGCATCTCTCTCTTTAGCATTGCCGCAGCCAGCATTTTTGAAATTGTCGATCTAGTCGTACCTTATGTAATCGGACAGCTTCTAAACCTCCTATCGGGTCAAGCTTTGGATAGACCCATACAGAACCTAGTTATTAGTGTTGCAAACCTCACTCACAGTCGCGCCGATCGCATTTTATCCCTGTCCGTACTACTGGGCATAATTTTCCTTGCGACCGTCGCCAAAGCGCCACTACAAGTTTGGTTGAGCGCTTGGTATCACTGGGCGATTGCCCTTCGCGCCCGTCGAGATCATTCCCATAAGGCCATTGAAAAAATTCTCACCCTGCCTCTGGAATTTTACGACGAAAACAATCCCGGACGGATTGCTGGACGAGTCGCCAGAGGCATTGCTAATCACACTTGGACGTATCCAGAAATTGCAGGACAACTCATTCCCAAACTCTTGCGGGTGATGGGTATCTTTGTCATCATCTGGTTCATCGAGTGGCGCATTGCCATTCTGTTTTTAATTTCCTTTATCGCCATATTAGGCTTTAGTCTTAGAGATTTGAAGGCACTCATTGCCCAGGAAGGGAAATTAGATAGACACCAAGAGAATACCGACAGTCGTACCTCAGAAATTGTCACCAACGTCAAAACAGTCAAAGCTTTTGCCACAGAAGCGGAAGAACTAAAACGACAACGACAGCGTTTAGACCGCGAACTGAAGGTCGTTTTATTCAACATTCACTTGGGTTACATTAAGTTAGCCACCTGGCAAAAAACGGTTATCCAGATTTGCGTTTTTACCGTGCTCGCGCTTACTCTGCTGGCGACAGTACGAGGACACATATCTCTGGGACACTTTGTTACGACATTAACGGTTTCTAGCATGGCTTATGCCGAACTAGAACCTATTAGCGCTCTTGCCGAAGTCTTTGCGCGTCGCTATGCCTCGATGCTACGATTTCACGAGTTTATGCAGCAACCCGTTGGTAAGGATGCTGCGGGGATTGTCCTGGATTCAAAGGATACCGTGAAGTCCTACGAATTTACGGGCAAAGTTGAGTTTTGTCATCTGAGTTTCAGTTATGACTCCAAACGCCCCGTGTTACAGGACATTCACCTATTGATTGAACCATATCAAACCGTAGCACTTGTCGGGCGATCGGGTTCGGGTAAGTCTACGCTGGTAAAACTTTTGTTCCGGTATTTTGAACCGGAACAAGGTCAGATTCTCATGGATGGTGTAGACATTCGCACTCTGGATATCACGGCTTACCGAAAACGATTGGCGATCGTTCACCAAGAAGTTGATGTCTTTAACGGTACTCTACTGGACAACCTCACCTACGGCAATCGCAATGCAAGCTTTGCCAAAGTCCAGGAAGCCTGTCGCATTGCCAGAGTAGACGAGGTAATCGAGCAACTACCTAACGGGTATTACACTATTGTCGGTGAGCGAGGAGTGCGGCTATCCGGTGGACAGCGGCAGCGGTTGGGTATTGCTAGAGCGCTATTAGTGGAGCCTGA
>JAIUYC010000053.1 GCA_020216575.1 Coleofasciculus sp. S288
AAGGGAGAAGCTAATTTCTGCCTCTTGTTCCCCCCTTGATAAGGGGGGTTAGGGGGGTGGTGCAAGATCTGAGTTGACCGATTGAACCCTTGAGAAACAAAAGGATTCGTCTTGGTAAGACATACCACAGCCCAGTGATAGTTACCAAACGGATACCAATGGAGTGGTGCACATGTCAGAAGCGAAATATAATTGCCCTGTTGAGGTGACGCTTGAGGCTATTGGCGGTAAGTGGAAATGTGTAATCTTGTGGTGGCTTAGGCGAGATACAAAGCGTTTCGGGGAATTGAAGCAGTTGATGCCTGGAATTACACAGAAAGTCCTGACTCAACAATTGCGCGAACTCGAAGAAGATGGATTGATTCGTCGAGACGTTTATCGAGAAGCACCACCTAGAGTCGAGTATTCCCTAACTCCCTACGGCGAAACGGTTCGACCGATTACGGAACTCATGTGTGAATGGGGTAAGAATCACAAACCAGGGTATCCGTTTGGCTATCTCAAGCTGAAAGGCTTGCGGATACTCGTTATTGAGGATGAGGTTGATACCTGCGACCACCTACGTACCATGCTAGAAGAATGCGAAGCCCAAGTCACAGCCGTTGCGTCGGCAAACGAGGCACTTGAGATGCTCAATCAAGTTCCGCCCGATGCCCTGGTAATTGATGCCGGAATGCTGAGCAATAGCGGTTATCCTCTTATTCGTCTAGTGAGAGCGCTGGAGACGGAGAAACAGAGACAAATTCCGGTGGTTGCACTTACCGCTAGTGCTTCAGAACGCCAGCAATCTCTCCGAGAAGGTTGCCAAGTGCATATTTCTAAGCCAGTCGAGTTAGCTGAATTGGTGGCAACAATAGGGATGCTTACCGGAAAAGCATAGCTGAAGTCTCCCAGGTAAAGCCATAATACAGCTCAGAGCAGGCGAGAGGGTAAGGCATGAGTCTAGAATCAGCGATCGCGATCAGCGGATACTTGGCGGCTGAAGACATTCGCTACCGTTAGTTTGCGTGATGGGTCTGACCTCTCAGTTAATTCGCCAACAGTATCCTACAGTTAACGATCGCATCGCATTTTCTTCTCTTGGCATTTTGGTATTGCTAAAATGCGATCGCTCTTATATCAAAACTTACTTCAGTAAACGATCTAAGCTTTTCCGATATGTGATCTAAATCATGTTCAAGAAGTGCGATCGCGTTTAACTGAAAGCCAATGAAATACCCTATAATCCTCTATCCATAGGCAGTTGCTATTTAGGAGTAGAACTATGTATTGACCCAAACCTGATCAGCACACCTCTAAGCTATAGGAGTGAACTCGCTCAGATGGCAAAGCTTTACATACAATTCTTAATTTTTTGCAAAAAACTTTATCAATTAGCCGATTGTTGAATAAACACATCAATAGTGCGATCAAACAAACAGAATTCAACTAAATATACCTTTAAGTAAGCGGGAACAAAAATATGAGTCAATCGTCTTGGATTTAATTTAGCTCTTGACTTACCCAAAAGCAGATTTTTTGAAAAACTCCTAAATGTACCCCTTAATTCCTGAAGATGTCAAGGCTTTAGTTTCAGGGACTTGAGTTTTTTACGGAAATAATTTAATCTATCTAATTTGCCGAAAAGTTTGGTAATATCACTCTTTGTACGCAGAGACTCTACGGAAAGAGTAAAAAGCTGCATAAGGCATCTACGGAAAAACTTCTCTCGTAAAAATTTCTGAAAACCAGAGTGCATTCTGGGGTGCTACCTTTTGATGAAATCTCTAATCCAGCAGCTAGAAACCCATAAGCTGCTTCTCAACGTTATCCTAACGACTCTCTTTGCCGTTAAGGCATCGCTGGTTGCTGCCCAAACTGCAATTACAAACACAGCCTCAGCATCCGGCGAGAATGTTTCAACGACATCCAATCCAACGTCTCTCAGTGCCAATCAACCCGAACTGCAACTGCTTAAAACCGCAGATCGAGCGGCGGCGGAACCAGGCGATACTGTTATTTACCGCCTCTCATTGAGAAACACCGGGGCAGTGCCGGCCAGAAATATCACACTCACCGATAAGCTACCCCTGGGTTTGCGATTTCTGCCGGATTCAGTACAAGGTTCTCTCACCAGTGGAACTACGACGACACCCGTGAGTTTGCCTCGCCCTACGACTGACGGACGGAACGTAACATTTACCTATCCCGAACTCGCTCCGAATCAAGCGCTGAACGTCATCTATGCCGTTGTCGTGACACCAGACGCTATCCGGGGTGAAGGCAGAAATGTGGCACAGGAGAATCGAAGTAATATTGCCAGCTTTGTACTCCGAATCCAACCGGGAATCTTATCCGACTGCGGCACTCTAGTTGGACGGGTGTTTGTGGATAAAAACTTTGACGGCGAACAGCAACCAGGAGAACCGGGAGTGCCGAATGCCGTAATTTTCATGGACGATGGCAATCGCATCACCACGGATGCAAATGGCTTGTTCTCCTTAGCTAACGTCATCGCCGGAAATCGAGTTGGTACGTTGGATTTAACTAGCCTGCCAGGATATTCTCTCGCTCCCAATGTCAAATTCATTGAGGGCAACAGTCAGTCCCGCTTGGTGCGACTTGAACCGGGGGGAATGGCTCGAATGAATTTTGCTGTCACGCCTGCCTATGGGGAGGAGCAGCTATGAAAAGTAGAGTTGTGAGTAGTTGGTTATTCGTTGTTTGTTGTTTGTGTCTGTTAACTCGAAAACACAAAAAAAATAATAAACAAAACACAACAAAGGATAACTGGTTGCCCTCAGTTACATTAGGGTTGTTCGCAATGATGTTGGGAGTAACTGGGGAACTAAAAACGGCTCAGGCTGACGAACTACCAGAAGAACAATTGCCGATTGATAGGTTGCAAATTGCAGATTCACAAACGTTGCCGATTGGCAAGTTAAAGATTGCCGATTCACAAGCATTGCAGGCTGATAAATTGCAGTTGATAGCTGCAAGTGAATTCAAATTTAGTAGTTTAGACAGACGCGAGGATACGGGGACGCGGGGATGGGAAGAAAATGAATGTGGTAGGGATGAATGCAACTTAGTATCAACTGAGACTGGGGTTACTGAAGCGACGACGGCTCCTGACATAGAGTTGGAAGAGAATCGTGAAGTTCCTGATCCAGTAGAGACATCGCAGCAAGACATCTCTACCTCACCTGTTCCCCAACTCGAGAGTGCTAGTCCAATCACTGACGAGATTGAGGAACCGTCAGAGACTTCAACAGAAACGGTAGCTCAAGAGAACACCTCACCAACTGAGCCAAGTGAAGATATTCTATTAGAACCGCTCTCCTCAAGTGACCAAACCACTGCTCAGATTGAAATTACCTCAGTTGGCGACCCCCGTGTCCCTGCGGATGGTCGTTCTACCCTGACGTTGGAAGGACGAATTACGGATGAAACAGGTGAACTCATTACCGAAGACGTGGTGGTTACTCTAACGGCGAGTGCTGGTAAGTTTGTTGGAGCTGACCAAGACGAAGATCGATTAGGATTTCAGGTTATCGCACGCGGAGGACAATTCACAGCGCAGCTTCAATCTGGATTGGAGGCGCAGAAGGTTCGCATCCGTGCAGCCGTAGAAGGGACTAGGCTTCGACGTGAGGCTTCGACGGTGAGCTCAGCGGCTCGACTGAGGCTTCGCCGAACGTCCGAACCGCGCTCAGCCGAACGGGACTGGAAACTTGAAACGGAGGAAGACTTAAATACTGATGAACCCTCTGAATCTAACTTCACTGCTCCTCAGCAATCGGGTTCTCCCACCTCTTTGCTTGAGGCTTACACCCAGGTTGAATTTATCACCAACTTGCGATCGCCTTTAGTTTCTGGTGTTTTTAGCATCCGCATTGGGCAAAGCGGCACTGACTTTTGGGGCAGTCGGCGCAACTTTCTCGACCCCGACCTAATTGATGATGGAACCGAATTCGACATTGATGGCGCGATTTTTGCGACCGGTCGAATTGGAGAATGGTTATTTACAGGAGCATATAACAGCGATCGCCCCCTCAACGAAACCTGTGATGGCACAACTCGCTTGTTCCGAGGCCCACAGTTTTGCGAACAAAATTACCCCGTTTACGGGGATAGCTCCACCGTCGATTACCTAACCCCCTCCACCGACAGCGTCTATCTGCGCTTTGAGCGCACCTCACCCGTTCCGGGTGCAGAACCCGACTATGCGATGTGGGGAGACTACAGCACGACTGAATTTGCCAGAACATCCCAACTGTTTACAGCAACAACTCGCCAGCTACACGGCTTTAAAGGGAATTACAACCTGGGGAATCTTCAGTTCAGTGCCTTTTACAGCCGTGACATTGAGGGCTTCCAGCGAGATATCATTGCTCCCAATGGCACGAGTGGTTACTACTTCCTATCCCGCCGTTTGCTCGTGGAAGGAAGTGAGAATGTTTTCCTGGAAACAGAAGAGCTCAACCGTCCGGGAACCGTAATTGAGCGCAAACCCCTCTATCGAGGTTCCGACTACGAGATTGACTATGACCGAGGATCGCTCCTATTTCGGCGCCCTATTTTGGCAACAGAATTAGGAATTTTTGAAAATAGTGATCGACCTAGAGAAGGTGAACCGCCTAGCATTGCTGATATTTCACCCTCAACCTTGCTCGTGCGGCGGATTGTCGTCACCTACCAGTATGAAAACGAGGGGGGCAACGATACGAGTGTCTATGCAGGGCGGTTGCAATACAACTTCTCTCAAGAGTTTGACTCAGAAAGCTGGATTGCAGCAACGTACCTGCGAGAAGACGAGGGAATGCAGGACTTTGAGCTGTACGGTGCGGATTTCTTAGTTCGGTTGGGTGACAATGGAGAGTTAATCGGGGAGTATGCCCACTCCAGTTATGAGTCCCTATTCCGGAACGATATTTCAGGTTCGGCGTATCGATTGGAACTCACGGGGAAGATTACGTCCAGTCTGAGTGGTCGAGCTTACTACCGCTCCGTAGACGAAGGCTTCACCAATTATGCGACCACTAGTTTAACAGCAGGACAAACACGATACGGGGCTGCGATCGCGTATGAACTCAGTTCCACCACCAGTCTGCAAGCGGGGTACGACTTCGAGGAAAACTTTGGCATTGCTCCAGCAGTACGCACTGACTTCTTTGACCTGTTTAACCCAGGCGTTGATCCTCGACCCGGCGATCGCGTCGATAATACCCTGAGAACCATCCGTGCGGGTATCCGACAAGAAATCGGGGATGCAACGTTAGGTGTTGACTATGTCAATCGTTCTCGCGAAGACCGAGTCAGCGATACGTTCGATGGCGACGCTAGCCAGATTGTGTCCCATCTCGCTCTTCCCTTTACCGAAACGCTCACGTTTCGTGCTCAGAACGAACTCAATTTAGGAGATAGCGACCCCCTCTATCCCAACCGCACAACCTTCGGACTCGATTGGGCTGTCTATCCAGGCGTAACACTGCGACTCGCTCACCAGTTTTTTGATGGGGGGATTTTGGGCGATGACTCCCTCACCAGCTTCGACACGATTGTCGAACACCATTTGGGTGAAAACACGACGATTAGGGGACGATATTCGGTAATCGGCGGATTTAATGGTATCACGGGTCAAGGGGCTGTGGGGCTGAATCACGTCTGGGCGATCGCACCCGGACTACGCCTCAATCTAGGATACGAACACACATTCAGCAACACCTCAATTGCCACGGCGGCGGGAGAACGGTTTGCCCAACCCTATGCCGTAGGTCAAAGTGCCTCGTCTCTAGCCCTCTTAGGGGGTGATGTCTATACGGTTGGGATTGAATACACCGATAATCCCGACTTCAAGGCATCAGCCCGGTTCGAGCATCGGACTGGTTCTGGGAATGACAACACAGTCTTTACCATTGCTGCTGGTGGTAAACTCTCCCCTGCATTGACAATTCTCGGTCGTTATCAGCAAGCGAACTTTGCCAACCAGAGCATTGAGGGATTAGACGATAGTGCCACCCTGAAACTGGGACTAGCTTATCGCGATCCAAATAGCGATCGCTGGAATGCCCTGTTTCGCTACGAGTACCGAAAAAACCCCTCAACTATTCCAGAAACGATACTCTTCGGCAGTGGTAGGGACTCAAACGAACACTTATTCTCCCTCGAAGCGATTTATGCACCCAGTTGGCGTTGGGAATTCTACGGCAAAGGAGCCTTTCGCCATAGCAACACCGATTTAGCCGATGATTTCAGCAACTCTTCAACCATTTTCCTGTCCCAACTCCGGGCGAGTTACCGACTAGGATATCGCATGGATTTGGCAGTTGAAGGGCGCTGGATTGGTCAGTCTGAACCCGATTACGACGAATTCGGTTTTGCCTTGGAAACGGGTTATTACCTAACACCTGATTTGCGAGTCGCTGTTGGTTATAGCTTTGGTAGTGTCGATGACCGAGATTTCAGTGGCTATCGCTCAGAAGGTGGCATTTACTTTGGTTTAACGTTCAAGGTTAACGAACTCTTTGGGGGGTTTGGGCGACAAAGAGTAGTGCCGCCTCAGCAGCAGGAATCGCTAGTGGAAGGGGCTAGGAACGGGGAACTAGAGACTAGAGATGTTTCAACTCCAGCTTCTGAGTTTGGCTTATTTAGCCCTCAGCCTTTCCCGCATCTCTCTGAAACAACCGATGCAGTCGGTACTACAAGCTCTGATGAGTAGTTAGTGATGGAATTTGGATCGTTCGATGAATTACAAGGGTACAAAACTACCAAAAATTGGTGATTGGTTATTGGTCATGGGTCATTGGTCATGGGTCATTGGTCGTAGGAACAACAAGAACCAATTATCAATTACCCATCTTTTACTTTTTCTTAGCATATTGGGAGTTTCCACCAAAGCAACAGCACAGCCGACAGGTCGAGTGGTGGTGGTGAATAGCAACCAGGATGGGGCAATCCAAGCTGATGATGGCTTGACGTTACGAGAGGCGATCGCAATTGTCAATGGTCAATTGAGTGCTGAGCAATTGAGTGAGGCGGAAAGAGCGCAGATTCAACCGCTAGACTCCAATACACCCTCCCGGATTGAGTTCAATTTGCCATCCGGAGACACAACTATCCGCCTCCAGGAAATGTTGCCCCCTCTGGCAAGTCCGGGATTAGTCGTGGATGGTACAACCCAGCCTGGTTACGATGCAACGCGCTCAGCCACAGCCGAAATTGAAATTCCGATTCCTGTAGTGGAAATTACACCAGCGCCAGATACTGACATTTTGCGGGGATTGACAATTGTCGCCGATGGTGTGACGGTTCGGGGATTGAGCATCTATGGTTTCACCAAGGCGGCTGGCGCAACGCTGAATACACCCCCAGCAGATATTTTTATCGATCGCCCACCACCCGTGCCAGATGCCGCTTGGGACGTGAAGCCTTGGGACTGGGAACCGAGAGGTAGGGAAGAGGACACGGGGACGCGGGGACGCGAGGACACGGAGAATTTAGGTGAACTCTCCCCAAAGGGTGTTGTTGTTGAACTCAATTGGCTGGGTATTCTGCCGGATGAGGGAATGCCAGAGACGCCGTCGGCGTTTGGTGTCGTGGTGTTTAACAGTCTGGGAACGACGATTGAGCGCAACCGAATTGCTAATCACGAAGGTAGTGCGATCATTACGTCGGTTCAGGCAGAGAATCTGCTGGTGACAGAAAACATCATTGTGGGCAATGGGATTGCTGGCATGCCTGATGCAATTCGCTTGGAAGGCGCGATCGCTAATTCTCAGATTACGGGGAATTTGATTTGTGGAAACGATGGCAGTGGAGTGTATTTGTTTAAGCCTGACGGTTCTGTGCAAATTCGCGATAACGACATCATTTTTAATGGCAGACGCTTGCGTCGAGCGGCGGTTTACCTGATGGGAGACAATAACCAAGTTATCGACAACCGCATTGCGTATCAGGCGGGTCCGGGGGTCGTGGTTACGTCGTATCCTAAGAGCGACCTCAACGTTATTGAAAGCAATCGCTTTGCCGGACTTGAAGGACTCAGTATTGACCTCAATGCCCAGCAAAATGTTGAACCCCTCCATTTTCAACGTGGAGATGGTCCCAATCCCCCCCGCAATTCCCCGAATCGACGCAAGGAAACAGGAAACTCGGCCATTAATGCCCCCCAATTTACAACTAGAGAATTCGTTGTCCGAGAATCTCAAGTCCAACTCTCTGGTCAAGCTGATTCGGGTTCAAGTGTTCAACTCTATCGAGTTAGCGAAACATCTAGTAGTCCTTATGGTCCTCTGAGTGAGCCATTGACGACGGTTGAGACAGACGAGCAAGGGCAATTTAGCGTCGCGCTCAACGACTTGCAGGCTGGGGATAGGGTAAGTGCGATCGCAACTCACCCCCAATACGGCACTTCAGAACCCGCACGTAATGCCTTAATTCAGTCCTCAGTCCCCAGTTCCCAGTCTCGCATCCCCGATCCCCAAACACCAACACCCGTCATTCCTCGGTGTACCACGGCACAATTACCGCCAACAACACCAGAACCAATCCCACCAGAACCAGCCCCTCCACCCGAACCTCTGAGGTTGCGCGTACCCAGAAATGTCCACTTCGCTCTCGACCGCTCGGATCTTAGTCCCGAAAGTGCGGCAGTTCTTGACGAAATTGCCAGGGTGTTGCTGGAATATCCCTTCCTTACCGTTGAACTTCAAGGTCACACTGACCCCCGTGCCAGTGATGCCTATAACCAGGCTTTAGGAGAGCGGCGAGCGCTCTCGGTACGAAATTACCTGTTGCGCCAAGGCATTGCCCCAGAACGGATGACAATTCGTTCCTTTGGAGAACGGCAGCGCCGAACGGCTGGTACAGATGTATTGGATTATGCCCGCGATCGTCGGGTTGAGGTTATCTTCCAAGACACCAGAGGGTTGGAAATCATCTTTGAAACTCAAGAATCAGACCTGCAAGTAGAACCCACGGGAGGTACAAGGTAGTGCATCGCAATTCCCACCCACCCCGTCACTCGCACGTTCAAATGCAATGTTCAAAAAAGACTAGGCTTGCCAAAAAGTCCTCTTTTGAATTTTTAATTTTGAAGTTTGAATTGAAACGTTGGCTAATTGGCAGTCTTGCCCTTTTATCCGGTTTAGGCTGGAGCAATGCTGTCCGTGCTGAAGGCAGTGTGAATTTAACTAGCAATGACGGATATCGTCCCTTCCTGGACTATCGCATCGATGCTTTTGTAGTCCTACCGCAACCTATACCGCGTCGGAATGTCATCAAAGTTTATGCCGAGACAGGTGAAACGATCAATCTTGGCTCCAGTGCGATTGGGGTCGGAGGCGGTCGGATTATAGTTCGCTCGCCCGATGGCAGTACAAATGGTTTTTGTGGTCCTGGAGGTCTCGCTGGTGGTTTGATTCAAAACCGCGCACAAGAAACGGCGGGACCTGCACCCAATCCTGGAGGTTATCCCCCCTGTGTCATCAACGTTGATCCTGATCAAACTGGAGTTTGGGATATTGAATTTGTCAGCCCTAATGCTGCTGCAAATAACGATCCAGGTGCTCCAGGAACTAGCCAAGGCCCCATACTTGCTGGGAGTGATTGGGCTGAACAGAATACCAATGACAGTTTTGTGACAGCTTGGGATGTCACAGTGAGTAGGGGTGGAGCAGCTATCCCTGGTCGAGTCTATGCCAACTATTTGCCTCTCAACATGGGAGGGAACGCCAGTCCAGGGAACCCCATAATACTCCGCTCCACAACATTCATTCAAACTTTTGAAGGTTATCTGTACCGAATTGGGCTCGCTCTCGACCCTTATGGATTCATATTCTTTGCCAACACGAAGGGATTCAGAGACGCAAATGGCAATCCGATTTTTGCATCCGTTCCTCTTGCCGGCAGCAACGTTCATTCCCCTACCGCGCTAGACAATGAACTAAACAATGATATTACCCATAAGATTTTCTTTAACCAACCTAGTGCGAGCTTGCCCACAGTAGCACCTGAAACAGGTGGTGGCACTACATGGCTGCTCAATCCACCGAGACCCATTCCCACCACTACTGACTTTGACTATAGATTTGTGGGCATAGATGGTACACCTAATCAAGTTGGTCCTACACTCGGTGGCAACTTTCTTTTCAATGCTACTGGTTCTGGAAATTATGTGATTACTATCGATGTTAATCGGGATGATGTGATAGGAAATGCCAATGATGTAATTTTAAGGGGTCCAGCTACTCCCGGTCTAAACACCATACCCTGGGATGGTCTAGATAACGATGGCAATCCCGTTCCTGCTGGTGTTACTCCCTACGAAGCCGTACTCACCTTCTTCTTTGGAGACGTTCATTTTCCATTTCTCGACCCTGAAGCTAACCCTGGTGGTCTGATTATCGAACGATTGACCGAACCCCAAAGTAGC
>JAIUYC010000054.1 GCA_020216575.1 Coleofasciculus sp. S288
GAAGGCAGTGTATTTGTCCTCACAAAAACGCCTTGAACAGTTAAGTGGCGTTGTTGTCTTCTCCACGGGACGTGAAAGGTTGGATTGAGTCAAGGTCTATGTTTGCATTGACATATAGCGGTTCTCAGTTGGATGGAATACATCTGGTGTTAGGAGCCAGGAGTCAGAAGCCAGGAGATTTATATAGCAATTCTCGATTGACTGGGGTGCACCTATATTCACAAGTCGTAGGGGCGGGTTTTACCGAGATATCTGCTTCCCACGGCTCAATCGGATAAACCCGCCCGTACTCCAATCATTTGAGAACCGCTATATTCCCCCGTTGAAAATGCGGGGGCTTTACGCTTCACGAGTGACTCGTAAGCTGAGCACCTTTATTGTGGCACGCGAACGACAGACGATACACCGGAGTTGATTTGAGTTCGCCACCGAGCAACAGTGGGTTGGACTCCCACAGGTAACCAGTTGTCGTACTGAGAATAGACGGGTAAACGAGGTATTAGCTGCCACCTTGCTGGCTCTAAGATTTCTCTGAGTTTTTGAGGGTGAGGATGGGGATAATCAGGATTGACTTCATCTTTGGGTCCAATTCCTCCTAAATCCCTCGCCCCTGCCTCTAAACAAGCAAGTAACCAATTGGGATCGGGGACTAAGTTGGGGGGAATTTGCAGGGTGATGGTTGAGGGGAGAATCCGACGGGCTGTAGCAATCACGTCTGGCAACTGATAAGGATCGAACGCTGGGGCATCCCAAGGTTGCTGAGTTCCTGGACTGTGAGGTTGCAAGATAACTTCTTGGATATGTCCATAACAAGCGTGAACCTGAGCTATTGCTTCTAATGTCTCCCACCAATCTTTTTTGGTCTCCCCAATTCCCAACAGCAATCCAGTGGTAAAGGGTATTTGCAATTCTCCCGCCCACCGCAATTGTTGCAGCCGCACCTCTGGTCGTTTGCTGGGAGCATTTCGGTGAACGGTTTCCAGCAGTTGGGGAGTCAATTGCTCCAGCATCAACCCCATCGACACGTTCACCTGCTTGAGCGATCGCATTTCCTCAAAACTCAGCGGTCCTGCATTCGTATGAGGTAGAAATCCCAAAGACAGGGCAAGTTGGCAAAGGTCATAAATTCGCTGGAACCATGCCTGCCGTCGAGACGAGTGGGGATGTACTTCACCGCTGAGGATGAGAATTTCACAAACTCCCTGAGCTTTCAGCTCTTTGAGCTTTTTTTCCGCCTCTGCCAGTATCAACCAGGGACTGTTCCCTGGCTCGGCACGAAAATTGCAGTAGGTGCAGCGATTAAAGCACTCGTAGGTCGGTACAAGCGTGTAAGCAGGGCTATACGTAACGGTGCGAGAATCAGACAGTGGCATGGGAAAGGAGAATTGCAGGACTCTAATTAAGAGTGTGACCTAATCTCGCTGTATCGTGCTGGTTTGCAGATTCTCCCAGGAGATCTAACAGGCTTGCTGATATTCGCAAGAGGTCACTTCTCCTGATTCTTCAAATCCGAAAAGCTCCTGCTGCTTGGCGTAAATATTTTTCATATGCTTCTTGACAGTGTTGAGTGTAATATACAATTTGTCAGCAATCTCCTTGTAAGAGTGATTGGCTCGACGCAGTAACCAAACTTCTGCCTCGCGGGGAGTGAGACCATATTTCTTAGCCTCCGCGATTGCTATATTTTGGCTCGACTGCTGTCGGTCTTCTATTGTCACTAAGAGATAAGGATGAGCGCTTTCGTCTAACACTAACCACCTCGCCCGAATGCGATACACAATTGAATCATTCGTGTTAATTTCAGACTCGATAATCACTTTGCGATCAAGAAAAAACTCGCGGCTGTCGATCAACGCTTCGCAAACGCTCCAGATGTCTTCAGGGACGTAATTGCTCTTTGAAGTACATTGAGACATTTGTTGACAAACGTAATGTGCACGCTCATTCGCATGAACCCACTCGCCTCGTTCGGTCAGAATCAATACACCATCTACAAAACCTTCAATGATTGCTTGCAGCAAGAACTGTTGTTTCGCCTGTTGAACACCAGCCCCTTGCATTGGTTTTTCAAAATAATTGAGGGTTGCGGTAGGTTTGATATGGCTGTTCAGTTCGGGGGCAAGAATGAACATTAGTAATCTCCTTCAGAATCGCCACCTGATAGAAGTCAAGTTCTTAACAAGGCTTATCAGTGGATTGTTAAACTCATTCTGATTTTTGAATGTGTGTAGATACAATGAGCAAACTGTAGATTCCTAAAACTACCTGAAGTTTTACTTGTAGACTGAAGAGAGGCGAAGTTTACTGAAGTAGGGTGAAGTTTTTCTACTATTTCGTAGTTGTAGTAGGAAAATGCGAAATCATAGTATCTCAGGGTGTTGATCTAGATCACTAAGACCTGACAAGGAATTAGTAGCACAAATAAGAAACTAGCAATTAGCAGACCGTCCTGTAACGCGGTAAGCATTTTTTCAACAACCCTTGAGATATGAATCCAAACATTATCGATCAGTGGTTTCCTATTGAACAACAGCGCAGTTACATCTCAAAGCTCATCGGACGGGTTGGTTTAACTAGGCGTCGAGCTGAATGCTTCGTGCGATTGTGGACGTATTTACTGCTCAAGCAGCAGCAAGAATTGGGGGAGCGCTTGAGACAACCGTTAACTCAATTGCAAGTACCAGAAGGATTTATTGCTTGCACTCATCGAGAAGCAGCCGAGCTGTTCTATGCTCAGAGCGAACGGGGAACAGAGCGTGCAGCGGGAATGATGATTGATACACTGCTTGATCTTGGCTTAATTGAGAAAAAATTTGATGGCAATACGGTTTGCATTCAGATTCGCTCCTTGCCCAATTTGGCAACATCTTCTCAGCCAGCCAATCCAGTAGAACTCCAACTTGATGCCTTCAATCCCCAAACCGATGCTATCCCCGTTGCGAGTTTTCTCTCTCACAACTACAACTGGATGAGCAACACTACTGCTGCTGTTCCTTACAAAATCCTCAAGTTACTGCGCTCTTGGGCAAGGGAATACCCTAAAGGGATGCGCGTGCTGCGTCAGTGTGACAATCTTCAACCCGTTGGATTTTACGTACTTTACCCAACAGCCAGTGAATCGGAGGAAAATTTCTTTCTCCCGCCTAGCAAGAGCTTACATTTAAGTTCTGGTTCCAACATCGATCCGATCAAAATGGCTAAACCGGGCGATCGCAATTGCACGTCTATCTTTATACGGAGTTGGATGATTGACACTCCTTACATGCAGCGATCGCACGCTTGTCGATTCTTAAAGGATTTACAGGAAACACTGGTGCAAATGCAGTCTGATTTTCCGAATCTCTGCGATCTCTATGCCATGACGATTCATCACAGTTATGAAGAATTGGCACTGGCTCTAGGGTTTCACAAAATTGTCGGAGATCCAAAGTCATCCGTTTATTGGGTGTATCGAGCCGTAGACCAATTTTTGGCTTTGGACATGGAGAAAGCCCTCTCAAAGCTGGAGTTTGTCTCTCCTTCTGCTGAATTCTAGAGATTTGCGATCGCAAAACAAGTCCCCTACCTTTAACACCAATTACCAGTGAGCAGTGACCCCTGTGACGGGGTGCTGCTTACTCCCCCTACAGCCTGATCTATCGTGGCATATCCTTATTTTTTTCTGCAAGGCTTCTCCGATAAAGTACCCTCCGGGGTACTATCTAACCCCAAAAGATTTTTTTAAAATACACTTGTAATCCTAGAAACTACAAAGTCAACTCCAGTATTAGACAACTTGCACAAATGGCTGACTGAGAGCAATAAGGACTACCGTTCCACAGAAAAAATTGATTTTTGCAAGCATTCCATTCGATTTCTGTGCATACTCAACCAGAACTATCTGCCGATTAAATTATCCAAGGGACTTCTATCTAGCTAGGGGGTGATTTTACCATGCGATTTGAGTTAGCAATTCATTGTTCAATCCGCTCCAATATCCGGAATATCTTAAAGAATTATCAGGACTACTGGTTACCACCTATCTTGAAACTTGCTCAAACAATTAATCCTCAAATTAATCCAGACCAAAAGTTTACCATAACCCGAGAAGAGCTAGAAGAGTTACGTCAATTACCTGATGGTACATTGGGTCATGAAGTTGCCGATTTCCTCGACAATAACGACTTTGAACCACTCAACAGCGGAGATTGGATTCAGCGAACTCACGATGTCTGGCATGTTCTCACAGGATTCTCCTCCTCACCCCATGATGAAATGCTGCTCCAAATATTCACACGAGCCCAAGTATTTCGTCCTACAAGTGCGATAGTTGTGTTAGTCGGGCTGCTAAGTGGCATGTGCAATTGCAAAGAAGTTAGACAAGTCCTCAAGATGGGTAAACAAGCCAAATCGCTAATTAATTGGGACATAAAATCTGACTGGAAAACTCCTCTAGCTGAAGTCCGGCAGAAGCTAAATGTCATGCCCTTAGATGGTTAAGAAATAGCGGTTCGGATATCCAGGGAGTGAGTACATCTCATTGTTGCACAAGTAGTGCAGGCATCTTACCTGCATCATAGCGGTTCTCAATCTAGTGAGGCACAGAGTTGCTAGTTTTAGGGCATAGGGCATAGTAAATGCAATTAGGGTGTACCTCACCCCTCCCTTGAAACGCTATAAGTAGAAACGGGCTGAAAAGCCCGCACTACGAATTATGAATTTGCAACTTGAGATGCACCTTAAGGGAGTTCCGTGCAGCCTTAATGCCTAAAAACTTATAGCAGTCGCCAAGGCGATTAGGGCTCTCGCCAAAGCCTGAAACCTTGACCCATCAATATGCATTCCTTCTGCCTCCTGCCCTGGAGCCCGATTGGTGAGCCTGTCCAACCACTGCCTTTTGCTATACTTCTCGCTGTTCAGTCCAATGGAGTTCCTGTTGCTTTGCATAAATATTCTTCAGGTGCTTCTTAACCGTGTTGTATCCGATGTACAACTGTGCAGCTATCTCCTTGTAAGAGTAATTAGCTCTTTTGAGTGACCAAACTTCGGCTTCACGAGGAGTCAAGCCATATTTTTTAGCATCGGTGTTCGCCGCATTTTGGGTGGACTGATATTGGTCTTCTAGGATTGCTAACAAATAAGGTTGAGTGCTTGCATCTAACTCTAACCAGCGAACTCGAATGCGAAATGTAGTTGAATTAGCCGTGTCAATCTCCGACTCAATAATCATTTTTTGATTGGGAAACAGTTCGCGGCTTTCAATTAACGATTCGCAAACGCGCCAGATTGGCTGAGGTACTGAATTAACCTGGGATGTGTGTTGGGAGAGTTGGCGGCAGATCCGACGCGCAAACTCATTAGCATGAACCCATTCTCCTGTTTTGGTCAGAATCAAGACACCGTCAAAAAAGCTGTCAATGATCGCTTGCAGCAAAGAAGGTTGTTTTGAATGCGGAGAACGAAGCCCTTGGATTGGTTGTTCAAAACACTTCTGTTTTTCGACTGGTTCGATATGGCTGTTCCGTGTGGGAGCCAGAATAGACATTTTGCACCTCCTTCAGGATTCTCTACTGAGAAGTCAACAAGACTGCTCAGTGGAGTGTTAAAGCTATTCTGATTGCTGAACTTATGTAGGTACAACGAGCAATCTGTAGCTTCCCCAAACATCCCGAACTCTATGCTGTAAGCTGAAGAGAGGTGAACTGCCCTGAAGTAAGGTGAAGTTTTTTATACTTTTTTACTTTTTCCAGGAAACCACAAAATCATACTATCTATTAAGGAGGTCTAGTTCATGAAGAAGCAAGGCAAGTAGAACCTAGTTCTGGTTTGCTACAAGCAATCGTGTAGCGGGAGCAACTAACTGGCTTAAAACAGCTATTCTACGCTAGTTATGCAGCTACCTGCATCAGTTGAGACGCTGCAATGCTTGAAGGGATTAACTCTGGCTTCCCTTAAAGCCGCAAAGTAGAATGATAAACCGCTTACAATGCCCAAAGCGTTTATTCATTCTGCCAACACCCCACGGGATATGAATCCTCAATGCCTTGATCAGTGGTTTTCTATTGAGAAACAGCGCAATTACATCTTAAAGATCAAAGGAAGAGTTGGTCTAACCCCGCGCCGCGCTGAATGTTTTGTGCGCTTGTGTGCCTATTTACTGCTTAAGCAGCAAGAGTTTGACGATGGCTTGAGAAAACCCTTAACTCAATTGCACAAACCAAAGGGATTTGTCCCATGTACTCATCGGGAAGCGGCTGAACTGTTCTATGCTCACACAGAGCGGGGTAGCGATCGCTCGGCTGGAATGATGCTTGATAAGCTCTGCGATCTGGGGTTAATTGAAAAGAAATTTGATGGCAATACGATTAATATTCAGATTCGATATCTGCCAGAGTTCTCTTCATCTCCTAAGCCAGTGGAGCCGATTCAGCTCGAAATTGATGCCTTCAAGCCCAGTGATGCTATCCTGGTGGCGAAGCTTCTGGCTCACCTCTATCGCTGGCTTAATAACGATACTGCGACTGTCAGCAATAAGATCAAGACGTTGCTGCGCGAGTGGGTCAAGCAATACCCAACGGGTATGCGAGTGCTGCGTCGTTGTGATAATTATCGCCCTGTAGGCTTTTCCCTGATTTATCCAGTTGCACCCGATTCTGAGAAGAATTTCTTTGTTCCTCCTAGCAAAACTCTTCATTTGTGTTCTGATTCAGATATCGATCCATTCCAGATAGCCCTGCCTGGAATGGATGATTGCACATCTGCATTTGTGCGTAGCTGGAGAATCGATACTCCTTACTTGAATCGTGATAATGTGCGTTGCCTACTAGAGGATACACAAAAAACCTTAGTGCAAATGCAGTCTGATTTTCCGAACCTGTGCGATTTGTATATCATAATTGTCCATCCCGTTCACAGTTATATCGAACTGGCATTGGCTTTGGGGTTTCAAAAAATCGGCGAAGATCCAAACTCACCGGTTTACTGGATGTATACGCCAGTGGAGCGATTTGTGAAGGTGGATCTCAAAAAAGCCCTCTCAAAGCTTCAGTTTACGTCCTATTCTCCTGAATTTTAGGCGCTAACCGTTGCGCAGACCGCTCACGCTTGCCACTATTACCTTTCTTTGCAGGTAACCACTCGTCTCGCAACTTGGCGATCGCTTCTTCTTTGAGTTTGGCTTCGACCTCTATCCAAGGCGCGTTGCAGTAGGACGTTGGCATTACTATAATCAAGTCGCTATGGTTGCGGTCAGCAAATGCTTCCCGTCCGTTGGAGATATGCACGAGTTGCCATTCTCTCACAGGCCATGTAGTTTGCGCTGCTGCCTGCATCTGAGCAACACTGGGATGGTCGTAACTGTCCAAGCCTTCGTGAATAATGTGATGGTGAGCATCGAAGACCATCGGCACATCGGCTTGGCGACAAACGGATAAAATCTCCTCAGCACTGTAGGCGTATTCGTCGTTTTCCAGCGCTAAACGGGAGCGCACCTCTTCTGGTAGACTACGGATGACATTCACGAGTTGCTCGGAGCGATCGCTTTTACCCCCATGAATTTCGAGCATCGCCCAAGGCGATCGCGGTTGTCCTAGCTTGTCTAGAATCATTGCATGCATCTTGAGAATTTTAATGCTATTGGCGACGACTTCAGGACTATCAGAACTGAGGACAACAAACTGGTCAGGATGCACGACCAGTCGAATGTTGGCCGCAATGGCACGTTCACCCGTTTGAAGTAATTGATCATTGAACTCATTCAAAACCCGTTCGCCCAACTCGGTATCAGCAAAGGGAAAAAGGGCAGAGGTGAGTCGATAAAGCTTTATCTCATTAGCACGGCAAAAATCGATTGCCTGGTTCAAGCGTTGCAGATTTTCGGCGTACAAATTTCGCAGAATTTCTTCCTGCTCAGTCTCCGATAACTTCAACAAGCGCTTGCGGGTGACTGTGCGGTAGCGCACATCTTTAGACGCTGTGATACATACTAACCCAAGTTGAGGCGTGACGCTTGTTAAACTCATTCTTGTTCGCGAGTTACTCCTATTCCTAGATACTAAAAGGTTGGAGTCAGAACACCCATCCCAAGACTGAAACTAGGAAGCTACTTTTCCTACTTTTCCTACTTTTCCTACTTTTTTACTAGGAAATTTTTTTATATTGCAAGCCCTCCTTGATTGTATAAATTTGAAAAATATTAAAAATATTATTAAAAATATTTATGCCAAAATGGCAACACTCTTCTCATCGATTCAATATATTGATTAGAAGAACCAACAAAAAGACTTGGTTGTTCATAAAAAACACTTTCAACTATCACGGAGGAATTCCATGATTATTTCCGATTTAGAGCATTTGGAAGTCGCTTCTGAAGTCACCAACCTTGTAGGTGGAGCCGCATATGCAAATGCATATGCATCAGCATATGCTGAGGGAGACTACTACTCCTCCACTTATAGCAGCACTTATACCAACGCTGATTCAAGCCCCTACAGCTACTACTACTACGGACCTAACAATAGCTCCTCCTCTGGCTCATCTAGCTCTTCCTATGCGGATACCCCTTACTATTACTAATCAGAACTTTGCCGACATAGGTAGTTAGAGTAGAGAAATCGCTGAAGGCTAAAGCATTGGCAAGTTAAAAAGCTTTCGGCGATTTCCTGATCTCAAAGGGGGAAGCATGAGTCAACTTAGCATTGTCGATCTAAGCTTCTGTGAAAGTCAACGTTTTGGTAGTAACCAAGTATCAGGTGGAGTAGTGATAGGTGTTACTATCTACTCTCCTAGCCCTACTTTTCCTATCTTTGCTGGCTCTAGCTCCCGTACAGTCTCTTCTACAGATTATTTCCTTGAGGAAAGTTATTTCTTTAACGACAGCAGCGGAACCTTTGGTAACGAAAGTTATTTCTTTGACGCAAGCACTGGAACTTTCGGCTATGTAATGGCAACTACAAGTCAATATCCTAATGGTAGTACCTCTACCTCAGCATCTTATACGGTTAGTACTTACGAAACTCCAGTAATCTTGTCTTAATTAAAGTAAATCTATTGGTTTGGAGGAGGTCGCAAGCCACTTGATTAGAATCAATAGCTTTTAAGATATATTTTGCAGAAGTTGAAACAGAATTATTTCAACGGATTGAAGACTAATAAAACTAATTAAGTTAGAAATTAATAGATACAACCCTAATCATTCTCACTCTATTAAATAAACCAACAGGAAAAGATGATGATTAAATCACTTGAATATGCTTTGTGCTTTAGCATCCTAGTCGGAAGCTGCGTTGTTGCCATTGCTCCTTCTTGCCGAGCTAACCCTCCCGACTTTATCAATGTGCCTGGTGTTAGCAGCAGTAGCAGTTCCAGTTCATTCTCATCCGCAGACGGTTCTGGTAGTAGTAGTAGCGCGACAGCAATCTCACCTATGGGAACCAGTAGCAGCACTCAAACGGTTTTCACTCCCGGAGCAACATCCAGCAGCGCCACCGCTACGGCAACTGCCTCCACAACGGCTCTCCCTACCACTAGCACCATGGCAACCACTTCCACAACGGTTTCCCCTACCACTAGCACTACGGCAACCGCACCCGTCGGAATATTTACCGCTCCAACTTCCACAGGGAGTATACCCACGCCAACAGTTATTGCTCAACCTGGGGTTCCGTCTCTGCCAACGGCAATCACTCCTGCTGCAACATACATCAGCACCTTTTCCTTGCCAATGTCTCCAGAAGGCGGTTATGACGAAGACAGGAGTGTCGCTGGTAATCCAGATGAACCAAGTGGCTATAGAGTGGTGGGAATACCTAGCCGAGTTTTTCCGGGTCTAGGTCTGAGAGCAGTTCCAATTTATCCCAGATAAATGGCGAAACCAAACCGTTGCAAACAGCTATAGCAAAAGGCAGAGGGCAGTGGTTCGACAGGCTCACCAATCGGGCAGAAGGGATGCATATTGACTGGTCAAGGTTTCAGTATTTGGCTTTGTCTTAATCGCCTTGGCGACTGCTATACCTGGCTTGACTTTTGACTACACAACACAAATTTGAACACGGATGCGCGGATGAGTTGGAGAATGTTCTATCCGTGTAGCCGCGCTAAAAATCCGTGTTGTGCGCTCCTGACTCCTAAACCTACTGAGGTATAGAAAAGGAAAAACCCCTCCATTAGGATGTAGTGACTAGGAGGGGACTATGTTAGTTGAAGTCAGCTATACTTATTCGGTAAATTTGGACTTCGATTCAAAGGCTTTAGCTTTGACTCCATACCCAATGCCGAGCAAGCCAAACAACAGTAAACTTAGCATAGCTGAAGTCTCAGGGGTTTTAACGCTAGCGTTTGCCTTAGTCATCTTAGCTTCTACTAAGGTTACATAAGTGAGACTCTCGAAATAACGCGAGTACGAACCTTCCAGTTCAGCTACAGCAACTT
>JAIUYC010000055.1 GCA_020216575.1 Coleofasciculus sp. S288
CATTCAAGGAAGTACGCCTGGAAAGATTAGCAGCGCTCCTGCCAAAACCGATAAAGTTTGAAAGTCGTCGCCGCGCCATTCAAAGATTTTTGGTGCTACCGATAGTCAGTGTACCGGCTCTATGGTTCCCGATAGTTAAATATCTTCTGAGAAGACAACTGAGAAGACAACAGCGACTATTTGAGGCGAAGTATAAATCGGCCAAGCGCCAACGGCTGGAAAGGCGACCGAGAATTTAGTAGCGTGGGGCTGGCTGATTGGCTCTCTCAGCAGAATGTGAGATTTGTGTTTCGGATTAAACAATCCACTCATATTTACCTGCCTGCGTTCAATTATCAGCCTCTAAGGGAGTTGGGCTTGACACCGGGAACAAGTCTGTTCTTGCGCTCGGTTGAGGTGACTCACCAGCCGGGATACGGTACTTTTAATATCGCGGCTTACTGGCAAAGAGGCTATCGCCAACACCGCCAAACTCAAGGCTGGTATCTGCTGACTAATTTGCCTTGTTTAACCTCAGCCGTAACTGCCTATCAAGCTCGCTTTGGCATTGAGGCTATGTTTAAAGATTGCAAGAGTGGTGGTTATAACTTAGAGGGTGCTCATGCCAATGAAGCTCGCCTCCTCGCCTTAGTTTTATTAATTACTCTGGCTTATACTTGTGCTATTTTCCTGGGCAGGACTCTCAAAAATGCTGGCGTGCAACACTACATTGCTCGTTTAACTGAATTGACACGCACACAGCGCCGTCACAGTAGTTTTTGGGTCGGTTTATATGGCACTGTTTGGGTGGCTGGGCTTGAATTTTTCGCTGATTTGGCTGATTGCTTTCGACGAGTTTCGCCTCATAAGCTCCCCTATTTCCAGAAAGGTTTGCGCGTTATGGCTCTTATCCAGTCTTCTGTCTAGCCTGCTTGTCACCCCGTTAACATTTTCCCGAACTGTGTCGCGCTATTTCTGCCAAATGCCGAAGCTACAGAAAGGCTTTTCGTCTCAGACAGCTAGAACACTCTTGTCAGGAAGTTCAACAGATTGCAATTGAGCTGAATAATAGAGGAGTGTATCCCAGCGAGGCTCGTGTATCTGAGCTAATGTCCAAGCCCGGACACTTCCGATATAAGATAGTGCGTACTGCTTTGCAAGCGGTACAGCGTGGGAAAGTCTTTTAAACTAGGTTTGCTCACTTTGAACTCAATTGGGTTGAAATGCTATTAAATTTGGCGCGAAAGTTTTAAAGCATAACGAGAGCCGAAGTCTTTTTAAAGCATGACCTTGCCGGAGCGGCAAAGTCAAACTTTAAATCACACAGACGCTAGGCTGATGATGCAACATTAAATGGGCGGTACTGGATTTGAACCAGTGACATCCTGCTTGTAAGGCAGGCGCTCTACCGCTGAGCTAACCGCCCAGTATCATACGTAGGATAACACAAAAAAACATTAACTGAAATATGCCCTCTGGTCAAACACACGATCGCATTACTCTCTGGAGCTTGCCAGCAGTGACAGGTTTGACCTTGGCAGTGACACGGAGCAGTAACCTAGCGTTAATTGTTTCTGGAGGGTTTCTCTTTAGTGGGCTGATGTTCAGTCCTGACTTGGATCTTCGTTCCCGACCATTCAAACGCTGGGGATGGTTGCGGTGGATTTGGATACCTTATCAAAAGGTAATGCGCCATCGCTCTTTTTTTTCTCACGGACTGCTGATTGGAACAACGTTGCGCGTGCTTTATCTGGCTGTCTGCTTTTTGTTGTTAGGCGTATTCATTGTGGGGATTATCCAGCTATTCCGGGATATTGCTTGGAGTTGGCAGGGGCTGGAGCGAGAGGTGAGGCGATCGCTTTTCGAGCATCGGGTCGAGTGGATAGCGCTGTTTGCTGGTTTGGAACTGGGAGCGCTGAGCCACTCATTTAGCGACTGGCTTGGTTCAACCTACAAGCGTTTCAAAAGAAAGGGATTGAGGGAGTTGCAGCCTCAGAAAGTGAAGCCAAAGAAACCAAGGCGCAAGTCTGGGAGAGTCAAACGTCGAAATTCCCAATGACCAATGACCCATTCCCAATCAATATCGCTCTAGCAAAAGGTTCACCTCCTCTTCCAACTCTAAATCCTTCATCGCGTCCCACTCAGCTTTGCGAACTGCCAAATAAGCTTGAGCAAGTTCCGAGCCTAAGGCATTGAGGAGTACCTGGTCATTACTTAAGTGTTCAATTGACTCTCCCAAGGTTGTTGGCAATGAATCGATATTGCGATCGCGGCGTTCTGTTTCCGTTAGGTGTCCGGGATCTACTCCCACGGGTTCTCCCAAATCGAGACAGTGTCGAACTCCATCTAATCCAGCCGCAATCGTAGCTCCCAGAGCGAGGTAAGGATTAGCTGAGGCGTCTACCGTTTTGAATTCAAAGTGAGTGGGACTGATTTCTTCGGGGTTACTTGGTACTCTCACTGCCGCCTCTCGGTTATCCATTCCCCAACAGCGAAAGGCTCCACTCCAGCAGTGAGGACGGATGCGGCGGTAAGAGTTTGTGCTAGGCGTTGTCAGTGCCATCAACGCGGGGAGGTGGTGGAGAAGTCCTGCAATGAAGCGACGGGCGACTTCTGAAAGTTCTCCCACAGCATCAAGATTGGGGATGAGGTTTTGACCCTCATGCCAGAGGCTGAGGTGAAGGTGGCAACCACTGCCTGCTTTGTCGGCAAAGATTTTAGGTAAAAAGGAGGCTTTGAGGTGATGTTGGAGAGCGATCGCTCTTACCGTTTCCCGGAACGCAATCTGCTGATCGGCTGCCCCTAACGCATTGGTGTAGAGGATGGAAATTTCCTGCTGTCCTGATCCTGACTCTGGGTAATACTGTTCTACTAGCATCCCTTGCTCCACCAAAGCTGTGGCAATTTCATCAATCACCACTCGATGCAAATCCATTGCCAAGGTTGAAGCAAAAACGGTTTCGTCAGCTGGCACGATGCCGTTTGGTGTTGACCGCAGTAAGTAGAACTCATTCTCAAACGCAGCTATCACCTCCAACCCCTCACGCTCTGCTTCTGCGACCATCTTCTTAAGAAAGTTGCGGGGACAGAGATTCCAAGCGCTGCCGTCTTTAACCATATCTCCCATTACGCGAGTGTGACCGGAGGCATAGGGTAAAGCAGTGAAGGTATTCCAGTCCGGCACTAAGCGCACTTCGCCCACACAATCAAGACCGCTTCCGGATACTGGGGCATCATACATCACGGGAATTGCCTGCTGAGCCGCTGAAATGCCAACACCGTGTTTAAGATACTCCGGCAACGCGCCCCGGTGTACCGCTTTGCTACGGATGATATTGGCATTGTCACACCAGAGGATGCGAACGAACCGGATACCAAGTTCATCGAGACTTTGCAAAAGTTCTTTGTCCATTCATTTATTTTTTCATTGAGTGGGGCTGGAAACTGAGGTCTTTCAGTTGACCTACATCTTTTGTAAAGGGGTGTGGTCAAAAACAGTTGGTGAGTTAAGGTGTCAAAAATTTTCTTTCTCCCCGCGTCCCCGCGTCAGCCTCAACCAACTACTTATGACCACACCCTTTATAAAGGGCGGATTTAGCCAAGGGTTTTTGTAACCACCAAATAAAAATCCTAGCTCTTAATTTTTAACAAAGCTTTACCTATTCCTAAGTACTCGCACGGAGAACCTTCTCATCGATCCCGCTTAGCATACGAATATAAGGCGTTACAACTCGGCTCAAAAGATTGCAGCCTTTTATGCGGGGAAGGGTTGTGACAGGGGCAGTACGACTAAAAGTGCATCTCTACAACATCTAAATTACTCGTCTGCTGCTCGACAAGAGAATACTTTTTATCCCTCTTTCATCATCCTCGAAAAGAGAAGGCGATTTGGCAAGAACTTACGCTTTTGAGAGAACAACTTGCTGGGTGAGAATCCGGAAAGCTATTGTACAAAGGCTCAAGTTCCTATCGCTCTGCCAGGCTAATGAAAGAGGGTTAACCACGCCATAATTCACGATTTGAGGTTAATGGGGCGATACCGTGAACGTTAAAACTACTAAGTTTATCAATCAAACTTTCGATGGCAACCTTTACTCTTCAGACGCGGTTAAAGTCGCTAGCATTGAGGCTTTGACCGAGCTGTTACTAAAGGAACTCGAATCACACATTGGAGTGGCATCAAGCCGTGCTGCTTCAGTGGTAAACCGACTTGCATTGGAGGCAGAACGGATTTGTTGTCTGAGTACGCGCATCCAAAGTTCTGGTGAAATTCGCTCCTGGCAAGTTATGCTGGCGCGTCGTCGGCTACATAAGTATTTATCGTACTATCAGCTAGGTTCAAAGCAGGGTCGTATTGAACTGCACAGCAATCTTAGTGCCATGATTTATCAGCATGTGGCACTCCCTCAATCTCATTTAACGTTCCGTGCTCGGTACAACATAATAGAGGATTTTTTGCAAGAGTTTTACGCGGAGTCTCTCAAAGTCTTTCGTAGAGAAAATCCAGTGGAGACAAACTACACCCCGCGTACCCAACTCGAAATAGCAGAGTATATGGCATTTACAGAGTACTATGCCAAGCGACGCATCAAATTGCCTAATCGCAGGAGCCATCCGTTGATTGTGCTAAGAGCACAAACCTTTGCTAGAAGGCAACCCAGCGAAACTCCCCTGGATATTGAACAAGCGGTTGAGTTTGCCAAGAGCGAAGAAGCACAGGAGCAAAGGCGCTCATCAGCAGTACAACAGGTGCGATCGCGTCTTGTGTCTGAAACCCCTGACCTTCACGAAGCTGTCTTACGCGATCGCATTATCTCAGAGTTATTGAACTACCTGGAGTCTCGCGGTCAATCGGACTGTGCGGATTACTTGATTTTAAAATTGCAAGACCTCGACGCTGCCGATATTGATGAACTTCTTAGTCTAACGCCTAAAGAACGCGACTACCTGCAACAGCGCTTTAAGTACCATGTGGAAAAATTTGCTCGCTCTTCTCACTGGAAACTAGTACACCAATGGCTGGAGGCGGATCTCGACCAAAACTTGGGAATGTCATCCGAGCAATGGAAAGCGTTTTTAGCACAACTCGACGCTCAACAGCAGCAGTTGTTGTGGCTCAAACAAGCTCATAAGAGTGATGTCGAGATTGCCAGCACTCTAAAAACCACACCCGAAAAGGTACAAAAGCGATGGATTGCTCTGTTGTCGTTGGCTTGGAAGATTCGCAACTTAGACGCAAAGCTAAGGGCTGCTTGACCAAGCCCTTTCGAGGCAGGTGTTAGGTGTTAGGTGGTAGGTAATAGGGGAAGAAGAGGTAAAAAATTTTTTTGACAACCTAAAATCTAACACCTACGACCTTCCTGGTGAACAATGAGGAGGAGGTATTTAAATTAATTTTCTCAATCAACTCCAATGCATCTAATTACAGGTACAACTAAGCTCTTAGGCGTGATTGGTCATCCCGTGGAGCATTCTTTATCGCCAGTGATGCATAATGCTGCGATCGCATCTCTGGGTGCTGATTACGTTTATTTACCCTTGCCTGTCAAACCGGAAGATTTGGAAGTAGCGATCGCAGGATTTGCTGCGATTGGGCTTGTCGGCTTCAGCGTCACTATTCCTCACAAACAGGCGATTATACCTCTATTATCCGAAGTTTCAGACATCGCTCAATCCGTTGGCGCAGTCAACACGGTTTGGCGTACCGCAGCGGGGTGGAGCGGTACAAATACGGATGTAGAAGGGTTTATCGCGCCGTTAAAAGCCTACCACCGAAATTGGAGTCAAACTCCGGCGCTGATTTTAGGATATGGCGGTGCGGCGCGGGCGGTGGTTGTCGGTTTGATGCAGTTGGGTTGCACAAAGATTCACGTTGCTGGTCGCAATGTGGGAAAGTTGAATCAATTTCGGCAGAGTTGGGTAAACGCGAACCTATCTGCAAACCTCTATATTCATCCTTGGGAGCATCTACCGCAACTTCTCTCCCATATGCATTTAGTTATTAACACAACGCCTGTCGGCATGTCGCCTCACGTTGACCAATCTCCTCTGGATGCCGCAGCCATGCAAGCTTTCCGGGAGGGGGCGATCGCTTATGACTTAATTTATACTCCTAACCCTACGCAGTTTCTGCAACAAGCCAAACAACAAGGAGCGATCGCAATTGATGGATTAGAAATGCTCGTGCAGCAGGGAGCGGCTGCTTTTAAACTCTGGTTGGGACAAACACCCCCAGTAGATATCATGCGCCAATCATTGCAACAGTACTTGGGTTTATTGAGCTAAGCGCCTCTTTGAGATTGTCTTTCAATCCCTGCTATAGCATCGGTTCAGCTAACTCCCGAGGAGGCTCAAACCTGTAGCCGACGCCCCGCTTTGTCCGAATAAATATCGGCTGATTCGGATTCGGTTCAATCTTCCTGCGAATTTGATTAAGTCTATAATCGTTTCAACCCCTGACAGGGATTCCGAGGCATTGAAAGCCTTGCCGTCTTATTTTGGAGCGACTGTCTGCATGGAGTCAAACATCCTTAAGATCAGCTGATGAACCTCTAATTCAGCCTCCAGTTCCCTGACTTCTGCCTCAAGTTGAAAGACAGTATCCATAAGAATTTTAGTATCTATCCAGGATGGGGGGTTAGTTATTGCTTTTTTGTAGGTTCTGAGTTCTACATAAAGCCGAGAAATCTGAGCGATTAATTCTTGCTCTTCAGTTTTTGCCATAGGAAGTCCACGCAGCAGCCATTGATTTCTGTTCTCAGTGTCCTTGGCTGATGTTTGCGATCGCGTTTACGCAATCGTCTAACTTGTGCTGAAATTATGTTACATAATGCTACGTAAAACATTTATGCGTGCTTAATTAAGTCAGATTATATTAATATACTGTGTAAACCTACGAACCAAACCCAGTAAGCGACATAAAAACTTACTGGGGTTATCTAATGAATTGAGATCTGGGCAGCGATCGCAAGAGTCTCGTTCGCCCTCAAAGCCTCACTTTAAAAGGGATGGGCATGAAACCCCAAAATTCTTAAATCCAACATCCAAAATCTAAAATTCTCCGTCACGCCTCGTAATCTGGGGTACTTGGAGTCTCAGTACTCACATCCAGTTGAGAAGGCACAGAAGCGATTGGTTTGACAACAACCCGACCATTTTCAACCACAGTACAGTATTTTCGCTTGCTGGGGTGAAAACTGGCTGAGGCATCATCAGCTAACTGGTGAGCTAAGCGATTTTGGTGGTGTAGGTTTGATTCCTGTTGCTGATGAAGAACCGTTGGACAACAGGAGGTCATAAAGGGAGACATAATAATACTTCTATGTACATCATTATTGTCTCATCAATTCAATGCCACGCCCAGTACCACAAACCCTCCTGAATTAGGAGGGTTTCCACGCAAATGAATAAGCTGTCGCACATTTAACTTGCAAGCTGATAGATGGCAGATTGCTTGTAGAATGGGCATCTTACCGGTCGGTGATTGTGCAAATTAAATGTACAGTAGCTTACGACTGTTCCTAGTATCACAGTCAAGCTCTTACCCCTTGAGGAAGGCTAGCGCTTTGCTACACTTAGCGAATACGAACAGAACTCCTTGGCTAACGCTCCACTCAGAATCAGATTGGATAATTTGTTCTTAAAAATTTCAACCAATTTCAACCAGCTGAATATCAAACGTCAGGTCTTCACCAGCTAAAGGATGATTGGCATCTAATGTCACCGTTGCATCCGTTACATCTGTAATCACAACGGGAATAACTTGGCCAGTTGGTTGTTGCAGTTGTAATTGCTGACCTACTTCTGGCTGCAAGTCTGCGGGCATGACTTGTCTGCTGACTTCAATCACCATCTCATCTCGATATGGACCATACGCTTGATCCATTGGGATTTTTTCAGTTTTTGATTGTCCAGGACTCATGCCCAAAACCGCTTTCTCAAAGCCAGGAATAACCTGTCCCGCATTAAGTGTGAATTCTAAAGGCTCGCGGTTCATTGAAGAGTCAAACACTGTGCCATCCTCTAACTTGCCCGTATAGTGAATTTTGACAGTGTCACCTGGTTTGGCTTGTACCATTTCTACATTCCTTGGATCGGTCAACTCCTCTAGGTTAACAACTGATGCGATGTTGGTCGCTTCCACCTATCGATTGTTTTAAGAAAGCACGAAAGTGCTGTACTCGGTTCGTTAACAGGTCAATTCCATATTTTAGAATACTGGCATGTGAGAATTCTCCTGTTGTGCGATCGCTCCAAAAAACAACATGCCCCAACCGCAACTGCAATGGCAAGTTCCCCCACCGTCTCAAGTCCCGCAGGGGTTTGTTGAAGCTGTAAAACCCTACACCACTACCTCCGATGGACATTATGCCGCTCAACTTTTGTGGCAACGGGGAATGCGGGACTCTGAGCGACTACCAGGTTTCTTAAATCCAGATTTTTATCAACCAGCCAGCCCCTTTGAATTTGGGCAAGAAATGCAGTGGGCGGTGGAACGCTTGCGGCAGGCTTGCAGGACAGGTGAACTCATCGCAATTTGGGGAGACTTTGACGCCGATGGTATCACTGCAACTTCCGTACTGTGGGACGGATTGGGGCAGTTTTTTCCGCAAGAGTGGCAGCTAATTTATCACATTCCCAACCGCTTGACGGAATCCCACGGACTCAACTGCCAGGGCATTGACACTCTGCAAGAGCAGGGGTGTCGGTTAATCGTGACGTGCGATACGGGTAGCACGAACGTGAAAGAAATTGAGTATGCTCAGACGCTGGGCATTGATATTATTGTCACCGACCATCACACCCTACCACCTAAACGTCCCCCAGTTAAGGCAATTATCAACCCGCGCTATTTGCCCCTCGACCACCCTCTGTACCATCTTTCCGGTGTTGCGGTTGCCTACAAGTTAGTGGAAGCTCTCTATCAAACCTTGCCAGATATTCCCCAACAGCCATTAGAGAACTTGTTGGATTTGGTGGCAATTGGCTTAATTGCCGACTTGGTGCAGCTCAGTGGAGATTGCCGCTACCTGGCACAATTAGGAATTAAACGCCTGCAACAGCAAGCTAAAACCCGCAGCCGTCCGGGTATTGCTCGGTTATTAGAATTATGCCAGAGAAATGGCGATCGCCCCACCGATATTTCCTTCGGACTTGGTCCCCGAATTAACGCCGTCAGTCGTATCCAGGGAGATGCAACCTTTTGCGTTGAATTGCTCACCACTCAAGATGAAAAGCGCTCCGAGCAACTGGCATTAGAAACTGAACTAGCCAACGCTCGCCGCAAGTCTTTGCAAAAAGATGTCACGCAACTCGTTAAAAACAAACTCGCTCAGCTCGACCTTTCAACCACCAGTGTCATTGTCCTGGAAGACACTCAATGGCCTGTCGGTGTTTTGGGCTTAGTGGCAGGTCAAATTGCCCAAGAATACGGACGCCCAACAATTTTGTTGAGTACGGAAGGTGAGGATTGGGGACAAAGTATTGGGGACAGGGGACTGGTAGAAGAAGACATAGAGAATGTTCCAGTAAGTCTGTCCACATCCTCCTCTTCCCAAGCATCAATCCCCAATTACCAATCCCCAATTGCTAGAGGTTCTGCTCGTTCGGTTAACACTATTGACCTTTACCAACTCGTGAAGGCACAAGAACACCTACTGCATCGGTTTGGCGGGCATCCGTTTGCGGCGGGATTGAGCTTACCTGTGGAGAATATTCCTCTGTTTACAGAAGCCATTGACCAGCAATTACGGCAACAAATGGCTGCTACTAATACGTTAATGATGCCCGCGATCGAGGCTGACTTGGTTGTTACAGTTGCGGAATTGGGTAAAGAATTATTTCACGAACTTAAATTGATCGAACCCTGTGGGATGGGAAACCCAGTTCCGAAATTATTGATTCAAAACTGTTGGTTTGAACAAGTCTGGAATCGCAATACTCAGGACTTAAGGGGGCAAAAAGTACAATACATCAAAACTGAATTTGAAATTTGGGACGACACCACTGATATCGGCTTTCCCGGCATTTGGTGGGGACACTATAGAGATGAAGTGCCAAAAGGTCGATGCGATGCAATTGTTGAACTGGATTATAACAATTTCAAAAAACGTCCCGAAGTGCGCCTAATAGCCGTGCGCTCCAGCTTAAACACGTCTACGTTCAACAGTCCGATCCAGGTAGATTGGATTTTAGATTGGCGCGGAGAAGAGGTGGAGATGGGGAGAGAGGAAGAATTTCACCCCCTCACCCTCCGGGAGTGTCCAACAAGCTGGAATGAACTGCAAGTGTGGTTTCGGAGGGCGATTCAGTCTGATCGGAAATTAGCGATCGCTTATTCACCTCCTAAGCAACTATCACCTGTTGAAATATGGGAACAATTA
>JAIUYC010000056.1 GCA_020216575.1 Coleofasciculus sp. S288
AGAAAAGTTTCGGCTGTTCGTACCCGAACAATATCTGGAGCGTATTGCTCCTAAAGGTGTCGAATCAATTCAGTTGGGAAACGCCAGGGAAGAAGAAATCACTGTTTTGTTCTGTGATATTCGGGGCTTTACTGCCATTGCTGAATCCCAATCTGCAAGGGAAACCTTTAGTTGGCTCAATGTTTTCTTTACCCAAATGAGTCGAGCAATCGCCACTCATCACGGCTTTATTGATAAATTCCTGGGGGATGCACTCTTAGCCGTCTTTGATCGCCCCGAAACTCATGCAGCAGATGCCCTTCAGGCGGGAGTGGCAATGCTGCAAAGCCTGAGACAATTTAATCGCGATCGCCACCAGTACAATCTGGAAACACCGATTAGTATTGGCATTGGCATTCACACCGGTCTTGGCTTAATCGGTACCGTTGGCTCAGACAATCGCATGGATTCAACGGTAATTGGCGATGTCGTAAACACGGCAGCACGGCTGGAGGAATTGACCAAACTTTATGGCTGTTCCATCCTAGCTAGTGATACGACTATGGATTGGGTCTGGACAAATTCCAAAAACTCTAAGTTAGAACTTCAAAGCAAAGGCGAGTTGGCTTCCTCTCGTCCGCCCATATCCTATTACAGCCGATGGGTTGACCGCGTAACGCCTCGTGGAAAACGCATCGTTCTCGAGCTTTACGAAATTTTGGGAACATCAGTTCAACCGCTTGATAGAGCGAAACTGCAATCTCTATCTTTTTACAATGTTGCCATTCAGGCATGGAAGCAAGACGACTTTGCTCGTGCCTTAGGATATTTCCAGCAGGTACTCGAACAAAATTCTGCCGACACCGTTGCGAGGCACTACGTGGAACGTTCTCAAGCTCGACTGGGGTTAGCGCCTCAGGAGCAAACGATATCGTGGGATGGTTTCATAGCAGGCTAAGCCATAGCTGAGAATGAGGTGGAGATGGGAAGATGAGGGAATGGTTAACCAAACGTTGAGCTATTCCACCCCCACATTGAACCTTTAGCGTCGGCGAACTCGATGTAAACTCGGTTGATAGGTACACCAAGCTTTTCATTAATTACCTGACAAAAGTCTTGACTCATTGCCTTCGTTTGCGCTGGACTCATAGTGCCAACGCTTTTGATCTCTAGGTAGCACACTGGCTCAGTTGTACCAGCGAATGTCATTGCTACATCTGGCTCAAACGCCGTCATCACATACGACTTAGGCTTACCCAGATGCTTTGCCAACTTAGCCGAAAGGGACTTAAGCAATCCTTCAACAGCACTGGCTTCCGGGGTAGATACAGACGTTTGCACTTTAATCAAAGGCATAATTTGTTCCTAGCGGTAACGTTCTCATCCGCCATATTGCCAGCTAGTTTCTTCCAATCGAAGTTGTTCGCCCTCTCGATGAACGCCGGAGGCAATTACTTCTCCAACAAAAACGGTATGGTCGCCTTCTTCTACTGCACCGACGACTCTGCACTCGATGTATCCGAGTGAGTCAGAAATGATCGGACAACCGGTTTCTCCTGTATAGAATTCCACGTCCTCAAACCGATTACCAACGCGGCGCAGCGGCTGAAAGAACTTTTGGGCGAGGTCTTTTTGTTCTTTGCCCAAAAAGCTAATGGCAAAGACCCCGCTATTCTTGATCATTTGGTAGGACGTATGAGATTTGTTGACACAGTTAACGACCTGTGGTGGCTTAAAGGAAGATTGCATTAACCAACTCGCCGTAAACCCGTTAATATTTTCTCCGTCCTTAACGCCACAGATATAGATTCCGTGAGGAATCTTACGCAGCATTGTCTTTTTTGATTGTTCGTCTAGCAAGGGTCTACCTACCTTTCAACGTCCGACACAGCTTAAGTTTACAACCTTCTTAGTCTCTAAACCTCAGCCCCTAGCCCCTTGTCCTTAGGATTGCCTTTTGCGCTTAAAAACGTGCCTGATTTGACCCAGAATTCCTTGACCCTTAAAGTTGTCCTTGAATTTCTTAAATTCACCCGCATCTAACCATACTCCATTGCAATTGGGGCATTTTTCATACCAGATACAGTGCTGGTCAATATCAACCATGCGAATCATTTGGCGATCGCATCGAGGACAGTCAACCTCTCCAGTTATTTTATCGAGCCGATCGCCCGTTTGCGGGTCACCCACATCAAGGCTCTCAGACCCCTGAACAACTTTTAGTGTTTCTGCCTCAAAGGAATCAAACCACATCCCTTTGCAGTAGAGACAGCGGTCTACTTCAATTCCGGCACAGAGAACTTGTTCTAAGCGTCCTCCGCATTTGGGGCAGATTGTGAGCTTCATAAATTTTGCATGTTATGGCAAAAGGCGGAGGGTAGTGGTTCGACAGGCTCACCAATCGGGCAGAAGGGATACATATTGACGGGTCGAGGTTTCAGGATTTCGCGAGAGTTAAGAGTCGCCTTGGCGACTGCTATGCACTCTATTTTCACGTTATCGAATTGGGCGAGAGGGGCGAAACAGGTGCGAGTGTTCGGGATGGTAGAGACGCGATCGCTCTAGCGTCTCAGACGTGGTGTTAAAATCTTTGCTATCTGTCGAGTACTTCTCTAAACCCGTCTTTCCTAAGGTTCTCAACGCTGGACTAATGACATAAAGTGTTGTCCGAATCAGATTCTCTTGTTGAGTAACTGCTGCCATTTTTTCCAAGGGGACTAGCCAGATTTTTTCATCCGACCAACCAATTCGGAAGCAAATAGCCACGGGGGTATCGGCTGAGTAATGGTCTAGCAGTTTGGCTTGCGCGTCTTCGATGTGGCGGGCGCTGAGGTAAAGGCACAAACTGGCTTGATGGGCAGCTAGAGATGCCAATTCTTCAGACTCCGGCACGGCTGAAGCACGACCACTAATGCGGGTGAGGATAATGGTTTGTACGAGTCCTGGCACCGTGAGTTCAACACCGAGTTTTGCGGCTGCCGCCTGGAATGCGCTGATACCAGGGATGACTTCAAAGGGAATGTCAGCGTCAGTGAGGGCTTGTATTTGTTCGTGGATGGCACTGTAGAGGCTGAGGTCGCCCGAATGGAGGCGAACGACAGATTTTTGCGATCGCACCCGTTCGATCATCAAGGGTACAATCTCCTCAAGGGTTTTAGTTGCCGTGCGCACGATTTCAGCGTCAGGACGGACATCCTGCAACATCTGCTTCGGCACGAGGGAATCGGCAACGACAATCACATCCGCCCGTTGCAGAATTTTGTGCGCCTTAACCGTTAATAACTCAGGATCGCCTGGACCGGCACCCACGATGTAGACGACTGGTGCTAAGGGAGGGAAAGAGGTTTCAAGCTGGGTAGAGTCCATAGACTGAGACATATAACAAACTCGCCAAGAAATTTTGTAAGTTACCAGAAATCTTCCGGATCTACCCCCTCTCCTTAGTAATAGAGAAGTGGTAGATGCACCCTGGTTCAGCTCTAGAGTTCGACTCTAGGGCTTTTTTCTTTATAGGTGTTTATCGAATCCGTTTGAACAACCAGATTATCGTAGGGGCGGGTTTACCTATAGGTAAGCTATGTAGTGAGGATACTGATAAACCCGCCCCTACAGGTGTTAGGGTCATTGAACTGGATTTGATGGCAGTTACCACCTACCACTTAAAACCTGATTAGGTATCCCACTGCTGCTTGTCTGCGGAGACAACATCTGGCAAGCGACGCCTAGCTAGATACAGCCATGCTAAACCGAGAAGTCCCAGAGCGATCGCACTCAAACTGACTAGTTGAGCGATGCGAAGGGGTCCGATCATCAGGCTATCGGTTCGCAGTCCCTCAATCCAGAATCGACCGAGACTATAAGCCACCATGTAAATAAGCGCCAAAGTCCCTACCTTTAGATGCGGTTGTTTTCGTAAATCTCGGAAGAACAACGTCATCAGTAACCCAAAAACCATCAAATTCCACAGGGATTCGTAGAGGAAGGTGGGATGGAAGTACTCATAATTAACCAATCCTGGAGGACGCTGTTGTGGGGGAATGTAGAGTTTCCAGGGCAAATTTGTGGGACTGCCGAAGGCTTCGCTATTAAAGAAATTACCCCAACGCCCGATCGCTTGACCTAAAGCTAGGGAAGGAACAATTAAGTCGGCTAATAGCCAGACGGATACTTTCTGGATGCGAGAAAAAATTATCGCCGCCAAAGTGCCGCCTATGATTGCCCCGTGAATGGCAATGCCACCATGCCAAATCGCGATAATTTCTTGAGGGCGCTGGGCGTATTGTTCCCACTCGAATAGGACATAGTAGAGTCGGGCAGCAGGAATTGCTGCGATGACTAACCAGATTGCAAAATCACCGATGAGGTTAGGATCAACGTTACGGCGCTTTGCTAGGTACTGGGAAAGAGTAACTCCAATCAACACCGCTGAGGCAATTAAGAGACCATACCAGCGAATTGCGATCGGTCCCCATTCAAACAGAATCGGTCCTGGAGAAGTAAATTGAAACGCCAGCGTCAGAGGGGACATGGGTTGCAGCATTCAACTCTCTATAGGGGGCGATTGAAGCTTGCTCATCAGGTCAGAGCCTGTTGGTCAAGCTTCTGTTTAATTTTAGGTCGCCAGCGCACTGCTCTGAGATAACGCAGCGAGACACCTATCATCACGGCGATTTACGTCAAGTTCTGCTCGACGCTGCTCTGGAACTGATTTCAGAACGCGATGTCAGCGAGTTCAGGACTTACTCACAGATGCTACATCTGGTAGGGACACGATACCAAAGTCCCCAGACTGTCTTATACAATCTGTAACTGTCCTCCATTAGAGATATGTGTCCACAACAAAGGAATGCAGGCCTTACAGATAGCCTCTACATGTCGATGATCCGTACCGCAGCACCCGCCAAGTACATTCAAGTTCTTCAATTTGTGCTTTAACTCACGGTACTGGCTGCCCAGTTCTTCGGGGTTGCCGTCATCAAGTTCTTCTGCCTCATCGAGTTCAGCATGACTCTTCGTAGAGGCATTGGCACGCAAACCTCGAATCCGCTCTAGCCAAGATTCATTGTCCGACAACACTTCCGCAAAGTGAGTTGGGTGGGCACAGTTAATCATGTAATAGGCAGGTGCATTGTGAGTGGCTATATCCACTTGCTCAATAGCCTCCTTGATCGGTTGACCTGTCGGCAAATTGCCATCTGTTTCAACTGTAAAAGAGATAACCACTGGCATCCCTACAGATTGGGCGGCGCGGGTAATGCCAAGAGCCTCTTCGACATAAGTCATCGTAATTGCCGTGACCATATCTGCATCAGCATCCTGAAACGCAGTAATTTGATTGAAGTGATACTGTTCTGCCTCATCCGCCGTCATTAAATCAGCAGGATTGTATCCATCTCCCCGAGGGCCAACACAGCCGCTAATCACCATCTTCGATCGCTCCGTCTCATATTCATTCCGGATGTCATGAAGCAACTCAATTGACCGATGGTGAACACCCGCCAAAGCTTCTTGGGAGTAGCCCAGCTTCATTCCCCAGTCTGGATTTGCCCGCCAAGTTGCACTCTCAAGAATCAATCCGACTTGATAGTCTTTAGCGAGGGCAGCATAAGTGCGGAAATATTTCTCAAGTGCTTTTTCTCCCTCACGATGCTTCAATAAATCAAACGCAGCAAAATCCGGTAGATCTAACCCTTCACGAAAGATCAGCGTGGTTTCAATCCCTCCGTCCGTGAGGAACAAATCATTCGATAATTGGGGCAAATTATTTCTATACCGTGCCATTTTCATTCTCCTGGTGTTAATAAGGTTGAGGGTCTTCAGTGCGGTTTACGTAACATGGGAAAGATGAGCGGTGATGTTCCAACCTGAATAGTACTGAGCAATTCAAAACCGTGTCGTTTATAGAGTGCAAGATTCGTTGGATTCGAGGATTCTAGATAAGCAATAGTGCGATCGCGATCGCACTGTGTCAGCACATGCTCAAGCAAAGCTGAACCATAGCCTTTCCCCTGTCGAGTCGGCTCAACACCCATAAGCGGCAAATACCAATGCGGCTCACTTGGGTGGTAGTGTTCCATCTGTTCAAAAACTGCAAATACATCTGCTTGATGAGAATTAGGAATACTACGTTGCAGGAGTTCAACCACGTTGAGTTCGTCTGGTTCACACTCGGGTGGAAACCACAGGGCTACTCCTGTATACTCATTAATGCGGTAGGCAGTTCCTTGTTTAAAAGCCCTGCCACCAAATGCCCTGACAAATTGTGGAAAATAGGTCAGGTATTGATGAGGATTCGGATACATCCAGCGCACCGCCGGATCGGCGCTAAAAGCTAAAATCAGCGCTGCAATTGCATCGTCTTGGTCGGATAGGGTTGCAATCTTGATGGATGAGGTTATTGGCTCAGTCTTGAGAGATTGACCCCAGTATTTAGCTTTTGAAACTGAGGAATCGAGCGTTTTTGCTGTTAAGGGAAGTGCAGACATAATTTTTGTTCAACGAAATCAGAAAATTGAATAACGACCCAGCACTAACTGGATAGGCAAGTTTGGAAAGCCAGCATCAATCAACTTCAGTCGAAGGCTCTATTGAACACCTAACTGACAGCGCCAAGTGAACGCTGGCTATCAAAAATCAACCAAGCTTTGCAAAGATTAGGTTGTCTACTTGAACAACCGCTGCATTTACCATTTTGTGTAGGATTTGCAGCGATTTCCCAAGCGACTTATGCATATAACCCTATACTTGACTATGGAAACTGATTGTGCAATGACTCAAACGCCGTAATTTTTGCTCCAAACGCCAAGTTAAGTGCTTGAACTCGTTTATGGATATTCTTTCTGAGGTACTTCGCACTGTTCGTTTCTCTGGAGCAATCGACCTGCGAACTGAGTTTTCAGCACCCTGGATGATTGAAACGTCGTCATGCGCTGATTTTGCAGACTCTATCCAGTCCCATACTCAACACATTGTTCCTTTCCACATCGTTGCCGAAGGACATTGCTGGGTTCAAACCATTCAGGGTATCCGTAAAGCGCTCTCCCCAGGCGACATTATTATCTTTCCTCACGGAGATTCTCACATCTTGGGTGATCAGTTGGATCGCCAACCCATTCCCGTGGATGAATTATTGCCCGATCCGCCTTGGGAGCCGCCGCCCTTGTTGAAGTATGGTGGTGGGGGAGAACTAACCCGACTAGTTTGCGGTTTTTTACAGTGTGAGGAATTACTATCGCATCCGTTTCTTAAAATGCTGCCAGCGTTCATGCATATTCGAGTATTTGTAGAACCCACAGTTCCTTTATTGGAAACAGGCGTTCGCTACATCATTCAAGAATCGGATTGTACTCAACCAGGCAGCTTGTGTTTGTTAACACGGCTGGTTGAGCTGATGTTTGTCGAAATTCTGCGGAACCACATGCAGTCCCTATCAAACGATCAAGCAGGTGGGTTGGCGGCACTCAATGACCCCATTGTTGGCCAAGTGTTGGAATGGTTTCATACCGCTCCAACTCATCCCTGGACAGTTCCAGAGCTTGCTAAGCGAGTTGGGATGTCGCGCTCAGCCTTGGCTACACGGTTCACGCAACTATTGGGACAGCCGCCAATGCAATATTTGACCCAGTGGCGGCTCCAACTAGCGTCTCGGCAATTGCAAAATACTGACGAAGGAATTGCCAAAATTGCAGCTCAGGTGGGTTATGAATCAGAAGCCGCCTTTAATCGAGCGTTTAAACGTTATGTGGGAATGCCTCCGGGAACTTGGCGCAGTCGCAAGCCACAGCGATAGGCGATCCGAGTTCCTAGCCAAGTAAGAAACCGGCTCAACTGTGCAACTTATCTCAGGACTTACGCAAATTTATCTTTGAACCACCATCTGTAGGGGCGAGGCATGCCTCGCCCCTACTCTGTGTAGCATCTGTGCGTAAGTCCTAATCTTTGGTTCTTATCCTCGAAGCCCTCAAACAAAGTCCGGATGGTTGCTTCGTCAGCACAGTTCGAGGTGAAGGGTTGGGAGGGTTGTAAGTTCATCGTGCTTTTCTCCTTTTGTGTGCGACTCTGCTATCAGAGCCATCAGTATCTATGCAGCCTATTTGCGGCCATCGAGCAACTCCAATCGCTTGAGTGGATGCTGAGCATTCAACTCTGCACTACTAGCGATGGTTTCTAAGTTGGCAATTCGCTCCTCTAGCGATCGCATATGACTTTCAGCTTCAATACTGTTGTTAGAGCGGCGATCAGAGTTTCGCCAAACCGCTACCGTACCGGCTCCTGCTCCTAAAGCAACGGCAGCCGGTATAATTGCACCGCCCCTGGTGATAGCGGCAAGTGGGATACAAAGTGCAAACAGTCCCGTCGCAAATCCCCAGATTGCACAGGTAACTTTAGTGCGGGGATCTGAAGTGTTTCTTGAACTCCTATCTAAGCCAGCCATAACAACCTCCTGAACCTTTTTAGTGGGAAACTCGGGTGGTAAAATCTTACTAGGTATTATTCTTGGGTTACAAAAATCTCAATTACTAAGATAATTAGATACTAAGAGGAGGAGATGGAGATTGTCAAGGGATCTGTCGGAACGTGCTGAACTGCTTGCGGCAAATCTGCAATTGGGACGCGAACTCAGTGCTCGGACACTGATGTTTCATGCCGCGATCGCACAACGGGTTGGATTAAGTGCGACTGAACACAAAGCTCTGGATATTCTGAGCAGGGCAGGTGCGCTCACCGCGGGGCAACTCGCTGAGTTGACTGGACTTACCACAGGTGCAATTACGGGTTTGATTGACAGATTGGAAAAGGTTGGGTTTGTGAGGCGCGAAAAAGATCCCAACGACAGACGCAAGGTTGTTATTCAACCGCTCATCGAGAAGATGGAGCGTGAGATTGCCCCGCTTTTTGCATCAATGAGCCAGCAGATGGAAAAGTTGCTTTCACGCTATAGCGACCAAGAACTGGCTCTCATCAATGATTTCGTCTCCCGGAGCATCACCCTATTGCAAGAGGAGACTACTCAACTACAGGGGGTAGACAATCCTCGTACCTCGTAATGGTTGATTGATCATCTTCCATGCCTAGAAGCAGAAATGTTGAATTCTGATACAAAACTTTTGTGTTTTTCTCTTAACATTCAACACCTCTGATTTGGAATAAGGCGATCGCACTTTAACCAAAAATAAACCAAAAATGCCAGGAGAAGAGGTGTAGATTGCTATACTTCAAACTGAGAGATAGTATTTAATTGGAATTTTCTATTAGGAAATGCAGCCCACTGACCCAAATAAGTTTACTGAAACAGCTTGGAAAGCGATCGCTCAATCCCAAGACGTTGCCAAACACTTTAGAAATCAAACACTAGAGGTAGAGCATGTAGCGCTCGCCATGCTGGAACAAGAGGGGCTGGCGAATCTGATTCTCACAAAGGTCACGGTTGATATTCCTCGGTTTAAGCAACAACTGGAAGCCTTCGCCAGCCGTCAACCTAAAGTCAGCAGCGTCGAACAACTCTACTTGGGGCGTGGATTAGATATCTTACTGGACAAGGCAGAAGCGTTCCGAACGTCGTTTCAGGACGACTACATCGCTATCGAGCATTTGCTTCTGGCTTTAGCAGAAGATGATCGCGTAGGACGGCGCTTGCTTAAAACTCACAATGTAGAAACCCAAAAATTAGAAGCCGCGACTAAAGCCGTCCGGGGAAGTCAAAAAGTTACTGACCAAAATCCAGAGAATCGCTACTCCGCACTGGAGAAGTACGGGCTTGATTTGACGGAACAGGCAAAAGCGGGAAAACTAGACCCCGTGATTGGGCGAGATGAAGAAATCCGCCGAGTAATCCAAGTCCTCTCTCGACGATCAAAAAATAACCCCGTCCTGATTGGAGAACCAGGAGTTGGGAAAACAGCAATTGCAGAAGGACTTGCTCAGCGTATTGTCCACGGCGACGTTCCCGAATCCTTGAAAAACCGCCAGCTCATTTCCCTCGATATGGGTAGCCTAATTGCAGGGGCGAAATATCGGGGAGAATTTGAAGACCGACTTCGCTCTGTATTACGGGAAGTTACCCATTCGGACGGTCAGATTGTCTTATTTATCGATGAACTACACACCGTTGTCGGTGCTGGTGCCACCCAAGGGGCAATGGATGCGAGTAACTTGCTCAAACCCATGTTAGCCCGGGGAGAACTGCGCTGCATTGGGGCAACCACCCTGGACGAGTACCGCAAGCACATCGAAAAAGACGCTGCCCTCGAACGCCGCTTCCAGCAAGTCTTAGTCAGTCAACCGACAGTAGAAAATACCATTTCGATTCTGCGGGGACTTAAACAACGCTACGAGGTTCACCACAACGTTACGATTACCGACTCGGCACTT
>JAIUYC010000057.1 GCA_020216575.1 Coleofasciculus sp. S288
GATTATAAAAACGACTGATACAGAACCCAAACTTTCAGTAGATCCTCTGTTATCAACAGAGCCAAAATTGGTATCTGTGCAGGAACCAGAACTGTCAAACACGATGCAGGAACTGATTAAGCTTCGGGATTGGGTGCTATTGGCTAAGAGTGGAGGAAACGCACCAAAACCTGACATGTTGGAGGCATTATATAAGCAACTCGGTCAAGTGTTAGCAAAAGGAGATGTGATAGCACTGGAAGAAACAAATATCTTTAATTACGAACGACAGCAAGTAGTTTCAACGCAAGTGACAGACTCACCGGAGAAAGATAACTGGGTGTGTGAGACGGTTAGACCAGGTTACCTTTTTCATGGAGAGTTGGTGCGACCGCAAGAGGTAATTGTTTACACCTACGAAGAACCAATGTCGAAAACTTAAGGAACGCTTCTGTTGGTAAGAGCATACTGTGAAAATCCAAGATACTAATCAAGAAAACAATAATGAAGCTAGGAATTGATTTTGGAACTTGCTACTCCAGTGCTGCATTAATGGTCAATGGTGAGCTACAACGTGTCAAAGAGTCTCAAGGTCAGGGGTATTCTTTCCCATCAAGTATATTTTTGACCAAACAAGGAGAAGTTCTTGTTGGTCGAGCGGCAGAAAACGCACGGAATAGAGATCCTCAACGCTACCAGCGAGAGTTTAAGCGGAATCTCGGAAGTTCTGATCCCTATGTGTTGGGAGATTGCTTCATGCGTCCAGAAGAACTAGTTGTCGAGGTGTTGCGTGAGCTTAGAGATAAAGCTAATGACATAGCTCGTAGTCGAGGTGAAAACTTATTAAAAAATGCTGTCATTACCATTCCTGCAACTTACCAGAATCACAAGCAGAAATTAATGAAAGACGCTGGTATTAAAGCAGGATTTGATTGGGTAGAGTTACTGGAAGAGCCAGTAGCAGCAGCAATCTACTATTACCGTAATGCAAAACTAGACGAGGGTGACATCATCTTGGTGTATGACTTGGGTGGAGGCACGTTTGATGCAACGCTACTCCAAACAAAAGCATTAGGATATGAACTGCTAGGAATGCCACAGGGCTTGCCAGACTGTGGTGGAACTGACTTTGATCGCTTGATTTACCAAAACTGCTTACATAACTGTAGCTCCGATCTTGGAGAACTTTTGAAGAGTAAAGAAAAAAAAGGGTTAATAGCCAGGGCTACAATAGCTGACCGTTTGCGTGATATAAAGCATCAACTGAGCGAGGAGCAAGAGGCAGAAATTACCATCCCGCTAAGCTTAGGAGAAGTAGAGCAATATTCGCTCACTCGATCAACCTTTAATGGAATGATTGCTCCCTTGATAGAGGAAACCTTAAACTGTTGCGATAGCTTGCTTCAAAGTACTAACTTAGATTGGCGGCGAATCAGTCAGGTTTTATTAGTGGGAGGTAGCTGCCGTATTCCCTATGTAAAGGAGGCTATTAAGCAAAAGTTAGGGAGAGAGCCTTTACCTATAGATGAACCAGAATTAGCAGTTTGTTTGGGAGCAGCACTTTATGGTGCTGAACAACAAGAACCCAAAATACAAAATTCTAATGTTCAAACTAATTCTGCCCTTGTGAAGGCTACTGATCCTAAAAATCAAAATGCCTTAACAAGGAACGCCATTCCTACAATCTTAGCGGATAACATAGCTAAAAATCAAAATTTATTCACGTTAGAAACTTTACTATCAGAGTGTAAATGGAAAGATTCCGACCAGGAAACACTAAAAGCTTTACTTATGTTGGTAAGAAGAAAAAATCAAGCATTCTTAGAACAGAACGACATAAAAAATCTTTTTGATGAATTTCAAGAAGAAATAAAGGAAATTGACTCTCTTTGGCTTAAGTACAGCCAGAAACGTTTTGGTTTTAGCATTCAAAGCCAAATCTACCAAAGGTCTTCTGATTTTTCAGAGTTCTGCTATCGGGTTGGATGGAGAGATAAAAAAGGTTTCTTACAAGCAATGACCAATTGGAAGACTTATGAGGAGTTGACATTTACTTTAGATGCTCCTAAAGGTCATCTTCCTTTTATAGTACATACAGATACTCCTGTTCAGCTTAATTTAGCCGGTCGCATGGGAATAGTAGATCATCACTTTCTATCTGTTTGCCTTTCTCAAATTTTTAGGTAAGTTTGAATTTGAAAATGTATAGTTTACAGGTATAGCGCCTAGTTGAAGTTCCACAGTTGACAATATTTCTCAGGCAACCAACTAGGAAACATAACCCCATCCTCTCTTTCTCGCAGCACCAGATAGAGGATACCACTTTCATCACTACCGTTTGCCAACACTCTAGTCAAACTGACATAAATCAGGTGATCCTCTTGCTCTAAGTCTTTATTGGAAATAACTCGAATTTCCCCAGTTGGAGCATCGGGTCGGGCGAGTATGTGAATGTGCGGGAAGATTTCTCGTACCAGTTCTAGATGAACCTGACCGCAGCGATAATTGATAGGTAAATCAAAATTGATGCAGTTAAACCGCTTACCAAGTATCTCCATTCCGTTATTTAAACAGCCTCGAAAATGGTAGACTGACTGGTAATGGTCGCCTACTGCAATGATAAATGATTGTCCTGGCTCAATCAGCGATGCAATCAGTTCGATCTGGAGTTGGTCTGTATCCTGACTTTCATCGACCATGATAACCTTGAGCTGCCGTCTTAGCTTTGCTATCACATCACTAAACGGTGAATTATCTTTTTGCTTCCACGGCAGATAACACATATCAACTCGGTCGATTATGTATCTAAAGATAGCTTCGTCTTCACCTGCCTCCAAACACTCCTTAGCCGCTTGAGCTACAACCTCGTTATTGATAATCGATAGCCTGTATTCCCCATTAAGAGCCGCTACATTTTCAGTTGTTGGCTCGTAGCAGTAAAGTCTTAATAATTCCAGTAGCCGGATAAACTCTTGTTCATCTCTGATAGCCGGAATATCGTTTTCTACCAGTTTGCCAACAAAGCCATTTTTATCAGTCATCCAGCCTTTTCGTTCAGCAATTCTGGCATATTTCCAATCTTGAATCTTTACTAACTTGTGCCTGACGAATAAAGCATCTCTGTAAAGCTGGTATCCTAGAGAGTGAATTGTTCTGACGCTCTCGCTCCACTCTGTACCAAGCTTCTCTTGAAACTTTTTACTCAAGTCTGCTTTATTCTTGTTCCCAAACGCTAAGACTGCTACTTCTTCCGGTCGAATACCATATCGTTTAAGAACATTGGCAATCATCACTAGGAGTGTGGATTTTCCAGAGCCAGCTAGAGCATTCACAGTGATGCCGTTTTTGATAGGCTTGGCAAGATTTTCTTCTACAGCTTTGATAATGGCAGTTTGATAGGTTGAGGGTTTAAGTTTCATTGGTCAATCTTGCGTACTTATCTAATAAAAAATCCCCCGTTTATAGGGGGATGTAGCAAGGGTGGGAGTTAATCGATTCACCGATTCAAGTGGCTGTAGCGCCCAGCTTTTGATGCCTCTTTATAAGAACCAAGCTGTTTAATGTAATTTGCGATCGCGTTGGCAAAGATTCCAACTTTCGTATTCGTATAAGTTGCTAGGGTTATCCAAAAAAGAGGAAAAACTACTGGCTCGACTAGAAGACTTGAATCGCGATCGCTCTCGATACCTGCCCTCCAACTTTTTGGAATAGCGACAAAAACAAGCCCCTGGAAGTGACTCCAGGGGGCTTTTGTGTTGGAATGGGTAATGTTAGCGATTAAGCGGAGCGTGTAGTTTTTGCAATAACCCTTGGGCAATCGTTCGAGCTTGTTTCAAATCCTGGTTTATCGATAAGAGCTGTTCGTTGCAGGTCTTCAGGGCTTGTAACTGTTCGGGAGTAGCTTTCTTACTCATCGGCGTAAAAGTATCCTTCCAAAATCGCGAATTGATTCATCAAATCCTGTCTAGCTGAAATTATATACCCATCCATTTGGGTAAGGTCATTCCTCATCTGTTGCAGAAGGTCATCAGGAGGGTTTTCGGTTAGGCTTTGCCGGATTTCCTCAAGTAATTGTTTCACCCCTTCAGCCTCCTGACAGATATTGTTAATTTCCAAAATGGTTTGGGATAATTCAGCAACAGTTTCAGGGTCTTCTCGATAAGAATCTCTAGTTCTTTGAGCTAGTCGGAGTATGGACGAAGCTTGTCGTTCGATTTGTTCCAGTTGAGCTAACTGTCCAGAAATTGTTTCTTGAATGTCAGATGGAATTGTCAACGATTTATCCCCCAGATATTAAAACCCATTCCAGATAACTCCCGAATCATTACATCTAATACCAAGTTGCACTCTAAGGTAGAATCTAGAATTGAAGCTGTCAAACAAAAACTCAAATCAGCTCAAAGTTCTGGCGATGGCAGTTGGATAACGCTGGTATTGCTAAAGAGTGGCAGTTCTAGCTGGACGGGACAATTACCCTCCCAAACCGTTGCTTCTGCTGCTGCGCTGCTGTTACCAGCCTGGGAATTGCTTGGAATGAAGGTATTGTCAGGTTCCGATGGAGTTATCGACTGTGTTTCGGGTGGCGTACTGATGAGCTTGTTAGTGGGGGTAATTACTCGCGTTACCTTTCGATGCAGCTTCCCTTCTGGACTGTTTTCTACGCGATCGCAAATTACAACGACGTGTCCCTTTTGCATCAACTGTTCTACGTAGCGCTCTAGAGCATGATACGGCACTCCCGTCATTGGCACTCGCCCGACATCGCGCCCCCCTTGCTTGCTCGTGAGGACTAGCTCCAGCTGCCTCGATGCAGTTTGGGCATCTTGGAAAAACGTTTCATAAAAGTCTCCCACTCGGTACAGTATCATTGCATCGGGATACTGGTCTTTGATCTCAAGGAAGTGCTGAAGCATTGGTGTTAGCTTCTTGCGGTCTACCTGACGGTAGTCTGCGTCGCTCATCGATCAGTGCCTCTAAAACTCGAAAAGCCTGTTCGGGTGTGAGGTATTTCAACTCAAGTTCTACGGTGCCGCCCAAATAGCTTGTTGCCCTTCCCTTGAGGAAGTAATCTCCCGCGTTGGCACCGGAACTTTTGCTGAAAACATAGGGGTTACTTGTCCAGGGAGTGACTCCCACAATGTTCGCCAGCTTTTGCGCCGTCGCCTTCACCTCTTGGTCGAGTTTGTAGTTCTGTTCGCCTTCAGATTTGGCTTGCGCGTACCAGTCCAGATATTGGGGTAGCAGTCGTCTCTGGATGTCACGAGCGATCGCTTTAGAGGTTTTGCTAGCAGAGACGCTAATTGCCAAGTGGCAGGTTGCATACTTGCAACCGCCAGGGTTTGATTCAGGGGAATTCCAAGTGGCTCCTGAGATGCAATAGCGATCGCCACTGACTCGTATAACTAAACCAGCTCCTTCCAGGTGGTTTAGCCTTGCCCAGCCCTCTATATTGCCTTCTGGGTCTGTTGTCCAGTCCGAACCCAGGTGAGTTGCAATCTCTTGAATTTGAATATCAAACGTTGCTTCTATGTTTTGATGCTTGTTCATAGTACAGATGCAAATATTGTGCGAATATCATTGGGTTACTCGCGAGTACTGCTCTCCTGTGGCTTGAGGAGTACTCGCGAGTACCATTGGCGATCAAGAGGTTTGAAGCTGCGATCGCTTTTAAAGCTCTTTTCTTTTTCCAGCGATTACAATGAGTGGCCGCCTTTCTAACATCCTGTGATGCATTAACTCTGTTGCATAATGGAATTCTTCCAAGTGAGCCAGTTTTAGTATGATGTGAACTATTACTAGCATTAAAAATCTTTTCATTGAGGATTGAAGATAATTTATCCTCAAAAAAGAGCGATAGCTCTCTTTCTCAAAATTTCCTGACTATAAAATAGTCAAGTAACTTATCAACTTATAAAAATCTTTAAGTCAAGCACTTTTTAATTCAAATAGATTGGGGATGTGAGATAAACACCATTGGTTTTCAAAAGATTTTCGTTGTTTGTCATCTACGACATTAGGACAAACAACGAAGTATTCTTCACACCGAAAACCATCTTCTTTTCGTTCCAGGTAAAGTCGGTCTATTCCTCCTTCATTGATTAGCGGAATATTGAAGTCTTGAGCTTTTTTGAATAGGTTGTTGTTACATTGCGATCGCGTACCTTTCATGACACATTCAATAGCTCGGTACGCTATCTTTTTGTAGATTCTCCGAACCCTATACACTCCCCATCGGCAACTGGCAAGTTTTTCCTCGAACAGCGATAGGGCGATGGTGAGTCCATTGTTTTCCAAAAACTGCTCTACAGTTCGTCCGTTGGGGTAGAGAGATTGACGAGGATTGAGGCAACGGGCTGTATATTCTATCAATGCTGCTTCTGCTGCTTCCTCTGGATAAGCTTGATATTTGAGTAAAATTTCTTGTTTTGAGCCGGAGATTTTGGCAAATGGACAAATGGTGCAGGCACTTCTATAAAATCGTTCTCCGGCAAATTCTGCCATATATTGCTCTATATAATTTCTGTGCCATCCCCACATCATTAGCGGATAAATAACATGGTGATTGGCTTCAATATATGGCTCTGCCCTTTGAATCCGGTATTGTTCGTCAGCGTTGTAACCGAACACAGTTTGTATAGGTCGGTTGCCATATTCTGCTTGAGTCCAAGCTCTTAAAATTTTTGCCTTATATTTGTCAGAACACCGTCTTTTGCCCTTACTGTAGTTGGGAACAGTCCCTGTAGTGAGTAGCTCATCAGCAAGAGTGTACGCCCCTTCGATATAGCAAATTTCAGGAACTCCATCGCTGAGAACTTCGTAGCCATCCTTAGTGTAGAGACCGGCTTTGGCTATTTGTATGACTCTGACGTTGTGTTTCTTGAGAAGTGGGTAAATGAATTTCTCATTTTGGCGCTTTATTAGTTTACTTTCTAATCCTGTCTGAGCAGTTGCTACAACTAACCTCTCAAGGTCAATATTCAGTTCTTTCCTCCTTGTCGGATTGTAAATTAACTCTACTAAAATTGAGCTGGAATCACAACCTAAGCCGTGGAATAATACTGTAGGAATTGGATGAGTCATAATTAGTTGACACCTCCCTAAAAAAACGCCCTGAGCCGCGAAGGTCAGAGCGCTTTTGATACAAAATAGCCGTTGATTTTCTGCTACACCGCAACGGCAATTAGTTCACCAGATTTGTTGGTGTTTGAGTCTGTTTTCAAACCTTGGGATTTTTCAATGTATTCAACGATCTTGCTGGCAATATCTATTCCTGTTACTCCTTCAATAGCTTCCAGTCCTGGCGAAGAATTGACTTCCATAACGCAACTGCCGTGATTTGACCGCAACAGATCCACCCCTGCCACCTTTAGCCCGACTGCCTTAGCTGCTCGAACCGCAGTTGAACGTTCCTCTGGAGTAAGCTTGATCAAACTTCCCTGACCACCCTGATGAATGTTGCTCCTGAATTCTCCTGGTGCACCCTGGCGTTTCATTGCCGCCATCACCTTATCGCCAATGACAAAGCAGCGGATATCGGCACCCTCGGCTTCGCGAATATACTCTTGCACTAAAATCGGTACGTTTGTGCCTCTGAATGCTTCGATGGTCGATCTAGCAGCTTGATGCGATTCGGCTAAAATTACACCGATGCCTTGAGTTCCCTCTAACACTTTGATGACCAGAGGTGGTCCACCAACCGCCTCAATTACGCTGTCAATGTCCTTTGGCGAGTGAGCGAAGCTCGTTACTGGTAATCCAATCCCCTTCCGGGCAAGAATTTGTAAGCACCTGAGTTTGTTCCGGCTTTTGGCGATCGCAACACTGCCGCTCATGCAGTAAACGCCCATCGTTTCAAACTGGCGTACAACAGCCGTGCCATACTCGGTGTGGGAAGCACCGATTCGAGGAATGATAGCATCAAATAACTCCAGTTGTTTCCCTGAGTAGATGATCTTCGGCTTGTGCGATGCAATGCTCATGCAGCAGCGCAGGTAATCTACAACTTCAACGCTATGGCCTCGTTGTTCTCCCGCTTCAACAAGACGGCGTGTGGAATAGAGAGTCTTGTTCCTGGAAAGAATTGCGATTTTCATGGGTGATGCTTAGAAAAATGGTGGAAAACGTGGCTGTGCCTGACACAGAAGCCGCTCCTGGTTGGAACAGGATTTGTGGCATCAAAGCCTAATTCGAGAGTTCAAAATCCAGCGAAGCGCCGCTCCTAGTAGTGACGATGCTTCTTGAGGGCGACTTCTATGTTTAGAGAGTTCGCAAGTCGTTTCCTTTCTGCTCGACGCTATGAAAATTAACCAGGAAAGGAAACTCAATCGTGCGAGTTTGACATCCCATGATAATACATTTGATGGCGTGCTAGGTAGCTTTGTGAATGTCCAGGAAAAGTTCTTAGTTTCAATAGATTCTGACTATTTACTCGTTACTGGGTGCGCTTTTAAAAACCAGCTATTTTCCCCTCACGATGGCATACACAGTGGCTAAATGCACTGCTGTGCGGATGCGCTTTGTTTCGTACTTCATCTTTGATGTAGGACGTGTTTTACTTCTGAGTACTGCACGAGTACTGTCTTGTGTGTTAACAGGTGTCATATCTGAGTAACACGTCCTACATAGGAGCGCAACTTTTTCACCATGTTGGTCTCCCGCCTGAGAAACGTTTTGCACAGACGGGATATTAAATAGCTACTTGTTGAAAGTTAGAAATCACCGAACTGATAGTTCTCGCTTTCTACTTCCACCACTGCGCTTGTATTGCCGTCAATGATTTCGTCACTGCTGGGAAGCTCAAACAGATTTGTTGAGAGCCTTCCCGAACATTGATAGGCTCTGGTTAGGTGTGGAGTCACGCTTGCCCCCAGACCGCGCATAACCGCTGTAAGTACGTAAGGTTGAATTCTCTGGTGAAGAAACCGGATTGTCTCTTGCGCCCTTTCCCGAACTGCTTCTCGCGAGAATTCGGGATTGAATGTTTCGATGAGTGCGCTATCGGGTGTAGATTGACCCTTGATAATTCTGGTACATTGCTCAATTTTGTCGCAATAACTTTTAATTGTATTGAGCAGATGGGAATCTTCCATTTGCCCAATAAGCATTCTGATACCGTCATGTGTCCGGTGTTCTTCGTACATGATTGAAGTGCTGTAAAGAAAGGTTTTCGCCCTGAATCAGGCAGTCGCCCTCGTTACTGCCCTTAACTTTTCAAAAGTTGCCTACAGGGGCTGAATTAATCTGTGCGGTAATCGCGTGTAGCGCTGTTGCTGGCTTGTCTGCCTCAAGGCAATGGCGATCGCCTTTTTTGCCCCAATCACAATCGCTAATTTTTTAGCACGAGTCAGCCCCGTGTAGAGTAAGTTCCGAGAAAGCATCAGATAATGTTGCATATACAAGGGGAAAATGACTACTGGGTATTCAGAACCCTGGCTCTTGTGAGTTGTAATCGCCCAAGCCAGGGCAATTTCATTCAGGTCAGCATAATCATAGGTGACGCTACGCTGGTCGTAGAGCACCGTAACTTCTTGCTCTGTGGTGTCAATCGCCGTAATTACGCCTAAGTCCCCATTGAAGACTTCTCGCTGGTAATCATTGGTTTGTTGAATTACGCGATCGCCTACCCTTAACGTCATCCCACCCCTAACCAGTTCGACCTTATTGGGATTTGGAGGATTAATTAGCTGTTGCAGCACTTGATTTAAGTTCCGAGTCCCCACCACCCCCCGCGTCATCGGGCAAAGTACCTGCACGTCAGTCGCTGGATTAAAACCAAGCTTGGGAATCAAGTCTGCAATCAGTTCTTTGACCACTTGCACGCCATGTTCCGGCTGATGTCCTCCACCGTGCCACAAACAGTCGGAGCGGGGGCTGTCGGAAATCGGTTCAATCGTCGGGTACTGTCCCTGATTGATTTGGTGAGCTGCACTGATAATTGCACTAGCTTGGGCTTGACGGAATACTTGCGTCAGCCGCACGACTGGCACCCGCCCAGAATGAATCAAGTCTTGCAACACCTGACCCGGCCCAACCGATGGCAACTGGTCAACATCTCCCACCAACAGCAGTTGAGCATCCTGGGAAACAGCTTTCAGCAAGGAATGAGCCAGGAATAAATCCAGCATACTGGCTTCATCCACGACAATTGCCTGATAGGGCAAAGGATTATCGCCGTTGCGTTTGAAATCCATCGTTCTGGGGTCAAATTCCAACAGTCGATGCAGTGTCTTAGCTTCTAATCGGGTCATCTCGCTTAACCGTTGAGCCGCCCGTCCGGTGGGTGCAGCCAGACCGATCGACTTTCCCATCGCTTTCAACAGTGAGACGATGGTATGGGTAGTGAACGTTT
>JAIUYC010000058.1 GCA_020216575.1 Coleofasciculus sp. S288
TTATCCACCTCTTTCTTTTCATCCAAGACCTGAATTTTGATGGGACGCTGGTTGAGGGCTTGCTCCAATAACCACAGCACGTCCCGCGCCCCTCGTCCCAAATTTCCTCCAGAGGCATATTCAGATTTGACTGCCGCGACAATCGCCTTACTAGAGCCAGTGACCGACCACAAGCCCAACTCTGGAACGTGGTGGCACTTGACCTCTTTCTCTGGAATGGAGAGGATGTGAGCTGCGAACTCTTGGATGTATTCTGTTTCAATCCACCCAGACCCCAAGCCACCATCGATGTAGACCGAGGCATCCAGATAGCTGTCGATGTCCGAGATACTTTTTAGCCGATGGGCAATCTCAGCTCTGATGAAGGGGGATGCCGGGGGAAGCAGGTAGGGTGACAGGTGGAGGTATCGCCCTTTCTCATCCCGTTTCGTCAGCTCCGCTTCGTTGTCAAACAGCCAAAACCGATTGTAGCCGTCTGAATCGATGTCCTTAATCGTGCGGACGAGCTGGAGCTTGGCACGGGTATCGCCGCTCAGGTATTCGTCGCGCATGACCCACGTTTGGGCTTGGGGGTCGTAGAAGATAAATGCTTGCTTGCCGTTTGCCGTCTCGACTTCCTTGAGAGCGGCAATGGTTTCGTCCTCGGTTTTGTCCAACAACAGGCTGACAAACTTGAGGTCGAGGTAGCCTTTGCGGTCTAGGCTCATTTTAACGGCATCCATCGGCGAGTTGATGGTGCGATCGCTTTTCCGCAGTTTGCCAGAGACTCTTTGGGTGAAGATGTCCGCCTTCTTATACCTGACGCTCTTGATTTTGCCAGTATGCAAGTCAATGTCTGCCGGGATTTCTTCCTCCAAGGCATAACATAGGGTGACCAGTTCGGAATCGTCGGCAAACACCTCAAGCGAGTTCGGATGGTCGCGGCGATTGAGCAACCGCCCGTAGTTAATGATGAACTCGTTGTGCAGTTGGTTTAGCTGTTGACGGAGTTCTTCTACATTGGGGTCATCATCGATTTCAGCACGAACGAGTTTGTCTAGGGCAGCTTTGAGCTTGAGTCCGTCGGCAATGTGCTTGGCGTGTTTCCTGACTCGCACCAGTCCCTTCCCTGGTTGGTACTGGTAAATCTTTCCCCTGTATTCCACGTAGCGATAGGGGTCGAGTCCGACCAACTCGACGGGTAGCAAGTTTTCCTGCAACCCTTGGGTATGCTGGCGCGACTGGTAACAGGGAGGTAGTTTTGAGAAGGCATTGATAATTGCCTGTTTCAGGTCGCGACCGTCCGGCGATACGGCAATCCGGCTCGAACCATAGAGGGTGCAAGGCGCAAGCGTTCCCAGAATCATGTCTGGATTGTCCGCAAAGTACCGATTGATGGACAATGGAGAACCGTCCCGGTCAGCGATGCCGCTATTGGTGAGTTCTCCCCACTCCTGGGCGTCTTGCGGCGAGTCCATTTTCTGAATAACTATCAAATCGGCTGTGACGCTGGTGTTCATGCACTTGAATGCCGTATTTGGTAGCCTAACAGCACCGATAAGCTTTGCTCCTTTAGAGGCAAGGTACTGGCAAAACTCGGGTGTAGAATCGAGAGTCCCTACGCTGGTTAGTGCCGCGATGATTCCCCCCGGTGCAATCAGGTCGAAGCAGCGCAGCCAAAAATAATTGTGCAGGGTTAGGGCAAACTCTACGTAGTTCGGGTCGAATGGAGCCGTTCTTCCAAATGGGAAGTTTGAGATTACTAAGTCAAAGCTGTTGGTGGGCAGTTCAACGTGTTCAAACCCAATTTTCGTCTCCTGAGTGCTGCCGTAAACTGCGGCATCGGGATGGAGGTATCGTGCGATCGCAGACGCACTCTTGTCAATTTCTACCAACACCCATTCGGATTTTCGCCGATACTCCGGTTTTTGGAAGCCTGGGAAGAGTCCGATGTTGGCAGCCGGTTCTAGAATGCGTCCAGATTTGAATCCCAATTGTTCAACGACTTCCCAGATGGCTTCAATTACGTCGCGAGGTGTCTGGAATGCATTGTCGCTGTTGAGATCGCACTCTGGCAGGAGTTCGATAACTTCCCGGTTGATGGCACTTGCTACTGTTCCCCATCCTACGAACTGGGCTAAAATGTTGCGATCGGGTTCGGTAGGTTGTCGATTTTCCTGTTTGAGTTGGTTTAAAAGTTTGACGGCACGGATATTATTTTGCAGTTTGGCATTGATAGATCCACTGTGGGAGAGGTTGCTAAAATCGTAAGGCGAAAGCATTTTTCAACTTGAAAAATTGACTTCGCTTTTTTGAGAAGCAGTCGCTCACTTATAGGTGAATTTGTCGCGAACGTATTGTCCAAAACCTCTAGAAGATGCGATCGCATAAAAGGGAGGTGTCTAGAGGTGATCGCTCTCCGTCACTCCTACTTTGCTCCCTCAATAATTGTGAATGGTGGTGAGTAGCTAGGCAATGTCAGTTGCTTGAGTACACTATCGTTATAATTATTTGGGTCTACCCTACAAACCATTACCAATTAAAATAAAAGGTGCCCAGTAGTAGGGATGGGAAAACCCCAAAGTTTTAGCGGTAGACGTTTGCGCTCCTGGACGAGGTTCTACAACGAGGCTGCGGGAATCAGTACTAAGTGTATTAATGTGATCGCTACGTATCAGACTCAGTTGTGCCTGACGCAGCGCCTGGGTTTTGGTGATGGGGGATTGTGCTGTACTCTTGGCTAAGTTGCTGTAGAACTGCTCCATCAAGAGGCGCGTACTCCCATCGTTTACTTGCCACAGGGACGCCATCACTGCCTTAGCTCCCTTCTCGAGAAAATAGTAGCTTAGTCCAGTAATCTCGGTGCCGTCTTGTCCAGTTTCTCCCAGTGCTGTTTCACAGGCAGACAGTACCACCAGATGGATTTTATTCAAATCCCGTAATCCTTGAATCTCGGGAATAGGTAGTTCTTCACCGTCACCAAGTAACAGATAGGAAGCATAAGCATTGTTTGGTACAAATTTTCCATGCGTGGCGATATGGAGAATAAGATGTTCCGCTAAGTTATCCCGTAATGCTTTACGGTTAAAGGATTGGTTTAGTAACTTTAATCCTGGATAAATCCCCTGAGAATCAGTGGGTGATTGATGAACGATCGCATCCAGTTCGGCAGGGACATTAGGCAGGGGATTAAATCCCTTTTTGGCTTCGGATAGTCCTGCTGCTAAAACTGAAGTGTTTTGGGTTCCGGGTGGTAAGCGTTCTCCAGTTTGGGTTAAGCTCGCTGAGATGATAGTGGAGATGTTGTAGTTTTCTATTAAGTATTTTTCCCCATCAAACGCAGCGCTCATGGGAATGTAGCGAGTGACGCGATCAAGGGAGAAGACGAGGTTTTGAATTTTGTTGTCTTTGAGTTCTTTTTGCAGGGATTGGGGAAGTAGCCAGTCGTAGAGTTGTTTACCCGTTGCCTTGAGATCGGCAATATCGGAGTTTGGGTTTTGCAGGAGTTGGCGAAATTTCACAACTTTTTCGCTGAGTTGCTTTAGCCCGACCTGAGGAACTTCTATGCTCTTAGTAATGCCACCTTTCGATGCCCACAAAATCCAGATTTTGTTCTCTAGCACCAGGGGATAAATTAGGACGGTTCCAGGTTCGGAGACAATAGCTTCGGCGTTCCCTCCGAGTGTGCTGGGGTCAAGGAAGGCTTTATCTTTTTCACGGCGATCGCGAATTTCTTGTTCGAGCGATCGCACTTTCTCCTCATATTCCTTAGCGATAACTTCACGCTGGTCTAACAGTTGACTGCGTTCTGCACATTGCTGACATTCTTCTATCTTCCGCCCCAAGGCAATCAGAGTACCGTGAATTTTCAGGATTTCGGCTTCAGTGGGGTTCGTGGCAATGCCCGCAGTTTCTTCACCTCCAGCGCGAGTGTCTTTGGTGAAGTTACGTAACTCTTGAACTTTCAGCAGTTCCAATACCTGCTGTGCTTCGAGGATGCGTCCTTGGGAGAGTAATAAGTCTGCTAAAGAGCGATAGGTATCAGCAACAGTTTCGGTATAGGCTCTTTGTTCCTCAATCGTTAGTTTTTGCAAGTCCTGCCGAATGGATTCGGTGATGTTAATGGCTTCTTTGTAAAAGGCAATGGCAAGTTCTGGTCTGTTTTGTTTTTCTAGGAGGGAACCAATATTGCTGAGAGTGGTTCTTTCACCTGGGCGAGCGTTAATTTCCCTTTGAATGGCTAAACTCTTTTGATAAAGTTCGATAGATTTGTCATATTTACCCAAGCTTTTATAAACTGTGGCAATGCTATCCAGTGTGTTACCTTCACCAGCACGATCATCGATTTCCTGGAATAAAGTCAAAGCTTGTTCTAAAGATTGTAAAGCTTGAGAATACTTACCTAACTTATTGTATATGAATCCCTGATTGTTTAAAGTTACTGCTGCGCCTGCTTTATGATCAATTCTTTGGCGAGTGGCTAAAGCCTGTTGATAGAAATCTAGAGCTTGGCTATATTTCTCTAGCTGACTGTAGGTAAACCCAATGTTATGGAGGGTAGCTCCTTCGCCCTTATAATCGCTAATTTCTCTTAGAATTACTAAGGCTTGCTTATAGAATTCTAGGGATTTGGAATACTGACCCTGATTATCGTAAAGTAAGCCAAGGTTATTGAGAGTGCGTCCTTCTCCGATGCGATCGCCTACTTCTTTACGAATTGCCAGCGCTTGCTGATAGGATTCCAGGGCTTGGTTGTAATTGCCCTGCTGATGATAAATAGCTCCCATGCTGTTGAGGGTGCTACCAACGCCAGCTTGGTCACCTATCTCTTGGCGAATAATTAGGGCTTGTTGATAGAAGTAGAGAGCTTCAGTGTATTCACCCAGACGGTCGTAAGTTGCTCCAATTTTGTGGAGGATTGCTCCTTCACCAACACGATTACTTATCTCTTTGTAAATAACCAGAACTTGTTGATAAGTCTGGATAGCTTCTCGATAACGACCGTCGCGATACTGCTGATTAGCTTCTTTGTACAGTTTCTCAGCTTTAACGTCTTGGCTTTGAGCTGTTTGTGCTTTGGTTGGAAAAGGGATTATAAAGTAGGCGGTAGGCAGTAAGGAAGTAGTGAGACAAAAGAGCAAATTAGCTGTAACCAGACTGAGGTACTTAAAATGTTGCCGCATCGGGTGAAATCCTGCATTAGCAGGTTAGACGATTGCTTACTTAAATTAGTGAGGCTCCGATGAAGAATAGCGTCCAGCATTGGTTCATGAGAATCTAGTACTTGGAAAACTTCCCTCATAGGCTCATCATCTGCTCTGCCTGGGGGTAGAACTTTCATCATCATCAGTGAGGACTATTCCACTACCAACTTCACCAAGCTCATCACACGATACCCCTCTTACATATTGAACAAACTCAAGTTTATCGGCTTGCCGATAGAACTCCCGTGCTAGGTTATCCTCACCCAGAATTTTATAAAGCTGAGCGATTTCTCTAAAAATTCTTAACTCATCTGCTAGCCAGCAGCTCTCGTTGCTTTCCCTAAGCCTTGCAAACTTTTGCTGATAGCGCTTTAGAGCTTGTTCATAAGACTCCCGTGACTTTTCAGGCTGACCTAACTTTCGATAAACGAAACCTAGATTCTTAAAGATAATCGTTTCAGCTCCTTCTAGGCCGCTTTGAGCCGTAAGAGTACCGCACTTGCTACCCGCCAAGTTGGGGGGATAAAGTCTAGTTACTCCCGGATTATGAGGGTCAAGGAAGGCTGCTCCGCAGGTAGTGCGTGACTCCTGAGCCACTTCTCGGCTAATGGCTAATGCTTTTTCAAAAGTCTCTAATGCTTCTTGGAATTTCCCATTTCTGACTTGCACAGATCCCCAATCATTTAGTGCCCGCATTGAGGGTTCAAAGTTACCAAGTTTTTTGCCAATAGCCAGAGCTTGTTGATAGGATTTTTGCACCTGCTCATCCTGATCGAGTTCCTGATAAACTTGGCTTAGGCTCATATATATATATTGGCGACTTAGGCTCATTACATATTGTTGGCCTTGATCGTACATAGGACTTGCTGATCGGTCGGCAGCTAGAGCTTGCTGATAGGACTCCAACATCTGCTCGTACTGACCTAATCTCTGATAGACCCGACTCAGGGTCATGAGAGTTGCTACTCCAGTGGGATTAATCTCTCGATTAATAGTTAGAGCCTGTTGATAGAACTGTAGCGCCTTATCATAGTTACCTTGTTGTTCATAAATCCCACCAATTCTGGTAAGAATATATGGTTCCCTAACTTCATTAATAATATAGGCTTCCATAACTTGAGAATGAGCCTCCTGCGGAGTTGCTTCGCTAACGCCTAGTTCTCGATCAATAGCTAAAGCCTGCTGATAGGACTGTATCGCCTGCTCATACTGTTTTTGCTGTTCATACATCTCACTAATAAGAAGTAGGATAGAGCGTTCTCCAATGCGATCACCAACTTTTGTATCAAACGCTAGAAGTTGCTCCAAGACCTTCAAAGCTAGGTCAGGCTGACCTAGCATCTGATAAACATTATGAACAGCGAAAAGAAGGTGGGAGTTCTGACAGGGTTCGTCATGTTCTCTGTTAATAGCTAAAATTTTTCCCAAGCCCTCTAAGACCTGGTCATACTGACCTAGCACTCCATAAACTGAACTAATTCTGAAAAGGGTTTCTTGTTCCTGGCAGCGATGTCCCAGTTCTTGCTCGAGAGCCAAAGCCTGCTGAGAGTATTTCAGTACTTGCTCATACTGACCCAGTTTCCCATAAATCACACCAATCATGAAGAGGATATCTCTTTGACGACGGCAAACCTCCTGCACTTCGTGCCGCTTCGCTATTGGAGATGCTTCGCTAACAGCAAGTTCCTGATAAATTGATAGGGCTTGTTGAAAAGAGTCTAAAGACTTCTGATATTGGCGCTCTATAAGTTGGCTGTTAGCCTCCTGAGTAATCTCATCCGATTGAGCTTGTGAAAATTGGCTGTTAGCCTCCTGAATCAGTCGCTCCGCTTCCGCTTTACGGTCTTGAGCTGTCTGTACCTGTACTATCTGCGGCTCAAAGTCAGTGGCACAAGCCAAGAGAGGAGATGTCAGAGATAATAGCAGTGTTGCAGCAATGAAATAAAAATGCTTAAAACGCGATCGCATTGAGACAATCCTTCATCAAATGAGACGAGAGAGAGTTTGTACCAGACAGAGGTTCATCATTTGCCGTGGTAAGGCTGTAGTGCTGAGGACGAGGAGCTATAAAAAAATCCTTTTATTAAAAGTTTGAAGATTTATACAGAGCCTATATCTCTCAGTGTTGGGAACATATGCAACAAAACTTGGCTTGAGTCAACGGACAATTTAATTCCTTCAACTTAATCTCATCACACTTCAACTGCCTAATCGACAGCGCCGCTAATTGAGCCGTATTCACTGTGCGAGCAGTAGGATCAAAGCTGACACTCAAGGGATTATCTCCCGACTACTCCGATCAAGATCTTCCAGCAACGTATCAATCGCCTTCGTCGAATCCTCCTCCAGTGCTATCGGGCTACTTCGCTGTCTGCGACTCTCAGCAATTTGCTGTAACACTTTCAGCGCCTCTCGAATCGGCGTAGCACTGGCAATCACCAACACCTCTGCCGTTCCTAACGGCTTACCGACAGCAATCTTAAATTGGTCACCTTGGGCGGGGTCAGGAATTTTCCGCGTTTGTCCCACTTTGATAATTGCTGCCTGTGTGGTTTCTGTCCAGCTATGGGGAAAAATGACAGACATATCCCCTTCTGGACTAATCACCAGCACCGTTACATACAGGCCGCCCTGTTCCCGATTTTCACCTCTATTGGGGGTTGCACGGTGGCTTTTTAACCCGGTAAAAATCTTCTCGCCCGATGTGGAAAATTTTCCACATCGGGGTAGTTTTGCTGGTTTGTCATACCCGTCATCGAACCCCAAATGAATGATTTCTCACTAATCAATGGTTGCCCTATACTGGCAAATGCAAAATCCTACGGGTGAAAATGGACTTGTTCGATAAGGAACACCAACAATCAGTGGACAACGAGGCACCCCTCGCTGCAAGGATGCGTCCTCGCACCCTCGATGAATTTATCGGGCAAGACCACATTATTGGACCCGGACGACTGCTGCGCCGTGCGATTCAAGCTGACCAACTTTCTTCCCTTATCTTTTTTGGCCCACCGGGTACCGGAAAAACAACCCTCGCTAGGATTATCGCCAATACCACTCGCGCTCACTTCATTGCGATTAATGCTGTCCTGTCTGGGGTAAAAGAGATTCGAGATGCGATTTCTACCGCTCAAAAACGCCAAAAGGAAGACAATCAGCGCACTATCCTTTTTGTTGACGAGGTTCACCGCTTCAATAAGTCGCAGCAAGATGCCCTGCTACCTTGGGTCGAAAATGGAACAGTCATCCTGATTGGCGCAACGACAGAAAATCCCTATTTTGAAGTTAATAAAGCTTTAGTGAGTCGTTCGCGCATCTTTCAGCTCAAGCTCCTGGATGAAGCTGACTTACGTCGTGTCCTCGAACAGGCACTCACTGACACAGAACGTGGTTATGGAAAGCTATCTGTAATAGTAGAGCCGGATGCGATCGCACACCTCGTCAATGTAGCCAACGGCGATGCCCGTTCATTACTCAATGCCTTGGAATTGGCAGTCGAAACCACACCCCCCGACGAAACCGGGTCAATTCACGTTACGCTGGCTGTGGCGGAGGAATCCATACAGCAGAGGGCAGTTCTCTACGACAAAGAGGGGGATGCCCACTTCGATACAATCAGTGCCTTTATCAAAAGTTTGCGCGGTTCCGACCCGGATGCCGCTTTATACTGGCTAGCCAAAATGGTTTATGCCGGGGAAGACCCTCGCTTCGTTTTCCGGCGAATGTTAATTTTAGCTAGTGAAGATGTGGGACTGGCTGACCCCAATGCTGTAGTGGTGGTTAATTCCTGCGCCAGTGCCTTTGAGTGGGTGGGGATGCCGGAAGGACGCTATCACTTGGCTCAAGCTACGCTTTATCTCGCCAACGCTCCCAAGTCTAACAGTGTCATGGGCTTTTTTGATGCGCTCTTCGTGGTGGAGAAGGAACGGGAGGCGGAGGTACCCAATCACCTCAAGGATGCCAACCGGGACAAGAAAGGATTGGGGCATGGCGCGGGTTATCTTTATCCTCACGCCTACCGCGACCATTGGGTCGCTCAACAGTATTTGCCTAGTAGTTTGCAGGGACAAGTATTCTATCAACCTTCAACACAGGGGTTTGAAGGGGAAATTAAGACGCAGGTGGCACGTCATCGAGAAGCGCAGCTTGAAGCGGTGGCAGAGGGTGTTTTTGTATCACCTGTGGAAGTGCTAACAACAGGACCAACTGACCGCATGGTTGACCGATGGTTGCAGCGCACGTTGAGTCAGGTGGGTGAGCAACTTGCAGGGATACGCGATCGCCTTTTCACTCTCGCACAACTTCAGCGTCACCATGTTGTTTTGGATTTGAATGCCGGGAGTGGTTTACTGACCTTTGAAGCGTTGCGTCGGGTACCAGAAGGTGGAGTTTATGCCTGTACTCGGACATCAGCTGAAGCTGTTGCTCTACAAGAACAAGTGTCAGCGCTTCCCGAACTCAAGCGTCCTTTTTTACTAAGTGCTACCTTAACCGAGTTGCCAGAAGTCTTAGCAACGCAAGTTCCCGATATCCGGTTTGACTGCATCATCGGGCGCAATGCGCTTATCCACGAACCGAATAAACCAGCAGTAGCCAAGCTGTTGGAAAAGTTGCTGCAACAATCGGGAGTACTGGTTCTGGCGGAGACAGTGCCACGCCATACGCAACGACTCTATCGCTTAATCGAGCATACGAAGCTGGATTCCGACTTGTACCAGCGATTAGCGGCAGCGGAAGAGGCAATTTACACTGACACATCAGACCCAATGGTGAACTGGGATGTGGATGATTTACGGGCTGCTTTTGAAGAGGTGGGGTTGGTTGTTGAAGTGAGCAGCGAGCGATCGCACACCTCTATGCATATTACATCAGCATTACTTGACCGTTGGTTTGCAACTACCACTGCCACAAGCCGACCCTCTTATGCGGTGCATCTAGAGCGTTTTCTGAGTAAAGAAGAGGTGCGTACTGTGCAAAACCTATTTACTCGTTCTTTGCTGAATCAAACAGTAACCTGGGAAAGCACTATTGCGTTCGTGCAGGCGGAATCGGTACAAACGTTTGCACGATGAATCAAACTC
>JAIUYC010000059.1 GCA_020216575.1 Coleofasciculus sp. S288
TACACAGGTGAGGCGTACAATCCCCTTGCCCTGGATAAGCCGCCACCATTGCCTCTACCAGAAAAACTTTGGGGCGATCGCTGGCGGTTTGCCACCCTTCCTGCTGGTAACATTGAGGAGACATTTAGCGATCGCCCCATTCCAATTTTGCAGATGCCAGAATTTCTCCTACCCCTCAATCTAGGCTTGGCGTCAACTGTACCAGTGCCGGGGGGGGTGATTGATGGCGGACGGCAGTCGATGCAACTGGCGCGTTGGCTTCAGGATGTTCAACCCGTGGCACTCAACTACATCGCAGGTGTGCCTGATGGGTTAATCTTAGAAGCTGGGCTGGTTGACCGTTGGGTTGTTGCCACATTTGAAGATAAAGAAGTGGCAGCAGCCGCACAGATGTATGAACAACGTAAACAGTTGAGTCAGGGGTTGCACTTTTTACTCGTGCAACCCGATGATTCTGGGATGACTTACACGGGCTTCTGGTTATTGAAGCAAGATTGAGTATGGGGTCAGTTCTTTCAGATATTGGAGCAATGCTGCTTTTGTGAGGACTACTCCATTGCTGACATTGCGATTTATCCCTGGGTTGCCATTTATGAATTTCAAAGTCTAACCCTAGACAATCACCCCAACCTCAAACGGTGGGTGGAGAAAGTACAGCAGCGTCCAGCTGTAGAGCGTGGCATAGCAGTACCGACTTAAGTAGGTAGGCACAAATAAACGATGGTATATCAACAAATGTTAAGAGACTAAAATCCTCTTCCCTTCTGCCCGATTGGTGAGCCTGTCGAACCACTGCCCGATTGGTGAGCCTGTCGAACCACTGCCTTGTCTCAACGACAAATATTAATGCCGACCTACTTAGAAACTCTATTCTTACCATCTATCAAAGTGAAAGGAAGCTTTTTTCAGCTTTTTTTCACAAAATATTCACATTGGCTGGGTAGGCTTTAAATAGAAGTTTGACACGGTTTGCCATTCACCCTCGACTCCAGTGACGAGGGTATTTTTTATGGTCAAGCCTAAGCTTTAATGTTTAAATAACTTATTGACAAGCTTTTGAGCCATTTCAGGTTCTTTGAGTCCCCCTGCTACCGTTGCAAGTTCGCGATCGCTAAGTTCAGATACGTCTGAATAAACATTGATTACGGCTTCTAATTCCGACTCGCTAAACGACAAGCCTCTCTCAGCCGCTAGCTCTACGGTAAGCTTGACAGCAGTTTCCCGATCAGGCGCTGCAAGGATTCTCTGGTTCATCGCTTCGTCTTGCTGTACTATTTCAAAGAATCGTTCGACATTGGCTATTGACATTGACCGTTCTTAACTCCGTGAAAGGGTTTTATCGCAATTCTTACACAAGTGAGATATGTCAAAACCCTCATATATAAAGGCTTTCAACGGCTGAGAACATACCTCATCCAATACAGAAATGCTATGCATAATAAAATCTTAAACTCTTGAATTCAGGTGTCAACTCAGATAAATTCAGGTAAATTCAGGAGTTTACAGAAAAATTTGGGAAACACTCGGAATTCTACAGGCAACTGACGGGTATAAAAAAAACTTAACTATTACTGACTCCCTTCCCACCCCAAGATTACTTATCTTTTGTTTCCCTCTGCGCCTTGGAGTGTCTTCTGTGATTTGTAAAAAAATAGGTATTCTTCAAGCGGGAAGGGAGTACAGCTGAACAGTCTTGGCCGAAAACAGTCTTGCTTTTCCATATGAAGCTAGAGGATACTTTTGCCAGACTATACCCGAAAGGTTCCAGCGACTCCACCTATGCTAGCCAACGCCCCTACAATTCTTGCCCTCGATTTTGATGGCGTTCTCTGTGACGGATTGCTCGAATATTTTCAGACGGCTTGGCGCACCTACTGTCACATCTGGAATCCCGACAGCGAGATACCTCCTAATGACCTAGCCTCCAAATTCTACCGCTTGCGACCCGTAATCGAGATCGGGTGGGAAATGCCAGTACTGCTTCGAGCGCTGGTTCTGGGAGTTCCAGACGAAAAGATTTCACAGGATTGGTCTGTTGTAGTCCTGGAAATCATTGAATCAGAAAAGTTAGATACTGCAACGATTGGCAAAACGCTGGATGGAATCCGGGATGAATGGATTGCCACAGATTTAGAGGGATGGCTGAGCCTGCATCGATTTTATCCCGGTGTAATCGAGCGGTTGCAGTACATTCTATCTCCTGCGCCAACCTCGCTCGCCAATACATCCACACAGCTATTCATTGTTACCACTAAAGAAGGGCGCTTTGTAAAGCAGCTATTGCAGCAACAAGATGTCGAATTTTCTGAGGAGAGGATTATCGGCAAAGAAACCAAACGCCCCAAACACCAAACACTACGCCAACTGCTTGAGAATGCCCTAGGCAAAGCGGCAACGCTTTGGTTTGTAGAAGACCGACTAAAAACCTTACAATTAGTACAACAGCAACCTGACCTGAAAAATGTGAAACTCTACCTGGCAGATTGGGGATACAACACAAAAGCTCATCAAGAATTTGTCCGCAATGACCCAAACATTCGGCTGTTGTCCCTTTGTGTGTTTGTCCAGGATTTTTCAGCTTGGCCCTAACCGAAGTAAGGAGTTCATTCAAAACTCAACGTTTAAAGTTCAGCCTTTAAAAAAACTTAAATTTTTTAGCCACTTGTCTTGACTTAACGCCAAAAATAAGGCTGTATCTCTCCTGTTGGTTATGAATGATGCGATCGCTAAGCTCCACTCAAACCTTGTGCTAAATTAACCAAAAAACGGTTAATTGATTAGGAGTGAAGCTCCACAGATGCATTGTTTATAGTTCCTTGCACCCCCCTATTCCCTATGCCAAGTTACCCTGGAATTTCTAGCGAAGCCTTCAGACACCCGCTCGACAGACAAGCCGAACAAGCATTGCGCAGCGTTCCTGGCTTTGATTTGGTCGCCCGAAAGTTCGTGGAATTTCTCTATGAGCGCCCCCAGCTCGTCTATCTCATGGGCAATAGCATCCAGGTAGGACCGCGCCAGTATTCTACGATTTATCGCCTATTTCGAGAATGCATTCGGGATTTAGACATCCATCCAGAACCCACTCTATTTGTTAATCAAAACCCCCAAGTGAATAGCTATGCCTTGGGTCAAGAGCATCCCTATGTCGTGATTAACACAGGTTTATTAGATTTGCTGGGTGAAGCTGAAATCCGCACGATTCTGGCTCATGAATTAGGGCATATCAAATGCGGTCATACTATCCTAATTCAAATGGGAATTTGGCTCATGAGTGCCGTCTCAATGCTCAGTGAAGTGACGCTGGGTTTGGGGAATCTTGTCAGCAGTGGCTTAATTTATGCTTTTTATGAATGGCGTCGTAAAGCTGAGTTATCCTCTGATCGAGCGGCTTTACTGGTAACAGACGATCTGAAACTTGTCATGCAGACAATGATGAACGTTGCTGGAGGGAGTAACCGCTATGGCCACGAATGCAGCCTTGACGAATTCATCCGTCAATCAGAACGTTATCAAGAACTCGACCAAGATAACCTCAATCAGGTTTACAAATTTTTACTCTATAACGGAGCGAATGGTTCCCTGCTGACCCATCCCTTTCCGGTTGACCGCTTACGCTATTTGCGAGAGTGGGCGATTTCACAGGAGTATCAGCAAATTCGTCAGGGCAATTACCGACGTGCCACAGCCGAGGGAGCTGTTGATGTGGCAGCACAACCGCCCAAGAGTGAGGAGGTGGAAACCTTACGGCGTCAAGTTGAGGAACTGCAACAGGAAATCGACCGTTTCAAGTCGGAGTCCAATCATCCCTAAATTGGCGTTTGTGGAGGAATGGTGTTCAATATGCTCTCCTGAAATTTTTGGCAATCCGAATCGGACATCTAATCTAAAGAAGTAAGCTAAAAGCGAGGCTTCGGGTTCTTATATTTTTTCATAAAAATTTATATCATGAGTTTATGCTATCTTCAAAAAAATCGTGAAGTTGTCAAGCCTACTTACAGACGACCAGTAGCCTTGTCGCAGGATGCCTTTGGCTTCCTCTCGTTACACTTTAGCAAGGGCGTCAGTGTCCTCAGGTATTTTCATGATCAGGGATATTCTGTCAGAAGGTCATCAAACTGAGCCACGCATCAAGCTAAATCGGTCAGGGTTCTCTACTCAGCAAGCTCAGGAAATGATCTATCAGTTCTTGTTAGAACTTGTTAGGCAACAACCGCCAGCGAAAGTTTTACAAGAGTTTAAAAGTTTGTTCATTGATTATGAGCCTTCGGCTATTAATGCCGATGTGCTAAGGGCAATATCGGAACTCATTTTCTCAAATAATGAAAAAGATTTCCGGCATACCCTCAAGCGCTCTTGCTACATTCTCGTCAACAACTGGGATACGTTGAGAAACTATCCCTCGATTAAAGACTTAGTCGATCTATTTGCCGACTTTAAACTCTCTAAGAGAACACTATCTCCTGCTGTCAGTCGATTGCGAACTTGGTTGGCAAATTTTGTCAAGAGTCAAGACTACCAAGAACTTAAGTTATTCATTACTAAATACGGATACGGCGATAAAGACCATTGGAGCAAGCGCTACACCTCCTATCTATTAGTTCCTCAATATACTAATTTAAATAATCCTGTAGAACAGCGAGAGGCAGCAAGAACGCTATCAAAAAAACTGAAAGATCAGTTTAAGTTCGAGCTCGCGATGTACACAGCCCGTTCTCAATCTTCTGTTACGAAGGATAAGATTCCCAAAAACCCGACTGGCCTTGGCGATGAAGTGCTGCGTTTTATTAAAGTGATTGTAGTAAGGCGTGGTTCTTTTAGCTATGAAAATTTGGCAAATATTTTTATCGAACAAACTCGAAAGGTTCACTACAAGCATTTCAAGTCTTGTTTGCAAAAGTATTTAATATTTTCAGTCGCTAATAAAGATTTTGTAGAAATTATCAAGACCAAGTTAGCAGAAAAGTTAGAATCGCTGTATGAGAATTATCATCAGGAAACGCTCGATGACGCTTTGTTCCTGAGAACCTGTAATAAGGTTATTGATTATTTGACCACAGAAGATCAGAAGAAACCTTCGGGATTGTTCGTTTTATTGATGTCTCAAGGAAATCCTCTTACTTTAGTCGTCGTCCTACTCAAGATTATTTTAATCTGCCCCAATGCTCGTACTCATCTAGAGACTTGCATCGCTAAATTGATTGAATATTACATGAATTACCCAGAAGACGAATGTAAGTGGGTGGTTAATTTTTTTGAAGTCTTTAACATAACATTTGCTATTCATGCTGATAACGTCCAATACAACTTGATTAAGATGGACGAGCAGAAACAGAATAAACCATCAGAAACCGAGCTAGACAAATACCGAGTTTTTTCTCAACTTCGAGACTGTAGTAGCCAAGACGGCTCTCAGGAGGCGATGCCGAGATAAAGGTGATAGGTGTTAGGTTGTAGGTTGTAGGGAATAAGAGGTGTTGGTTCGTGGTGATTTCAGGCTTTATTATTACCACCTGATACCTTTGCAAAGGGTAGACTGACTAGCACTGCTCCTAAAGCCTCTGCTGCCGTACTGGTTAGCCTGTACACGACGACTACTGCTAGTACCAACGCCTGACTGAAGCGATCGCCAATCAACAATAACATTACACTCTCAAAGATTCCGATGCCAGCAGGGGGACCAGGAACCACAAAACCAATCACCCAAGCGAGGCTAAACGCTCCCAGGATGGTGGGGAAGGTATCCAGAGGAGCGGGTGTAAACGCAAGAAAGCCAGCATGCATCCCCAGCCCGCGAATCACAACAAAGGCTACCGTTGCTAGATAAGCGGGCAGAAGTGACGCTCGCAAACCAACGGCTTCTTCCGAGGGTATATCTGCCTTGCGCAGGTGGGTGAGCATGCTCAGCCCTTTATTAAGAACTCTTGGCTTCAACGCCAAAACGCCCAATGCAGCGACGACGGCTAAGGTGAGTCCATGAATTGGATTGAGACGTTGTCCCCTAAAAACGAACAACCCCATCCCCAGCACCGCAGCAACCACCGCAAGTTGCAAGGACTCAATCAGGATGCTGACTACGATAGTCCCTCGTCCAATGCCGACTTTATTCCCTGCTAAGATGCGCCCGTAGAAATGCCAAATCTTACCGGGCGTGTATTTGGCAATATTCGTTTGTAAATAGACTCGCACCGACCAAGGAGCGGACACCTTTGCCCCTAAAGCGCGTAAAGCAGCTCCCCAAGCTATGCCATTACAGACATGACCTAAGAGAGTCAGTCCTGTAGATACAATCAGCCAACCTATGCTCAACTTCCTTAAGTCAATGTCATCTAACTCCGACCAGCGATCGTAGAGCGTCCAGCCTAAAAATCCTAGGGTTACTACCATTACCCCTAGCTTGATCGATTGCTTAAAGGCAGGGATTTGCGTCAGAGCTTTCCAAGCGTTTATTAGTTGGCGCATAAATTTTCACCAAAGCAGGCTGGATTAAAAATTAGTTATTCGCTTGGCTATTGCTAAGCGTGTTTTCAATAATCCTGGAGAAGTGGCTATATATATGAAACCATTGCCCGTCTCCGTTCTCCAAGACTCATCCTCAGCATCCTAGCCCTTCATTGCTTCATCTGCCAATAGATAGAGCATGACAGTTTTTCAAGGGCAACTGAATGTGACCTGAGCTAGATGTAACTAGTCCCTTTCCATCTCTATTGTTGATTAGCGTGACTGAAGGAGGAGCGCCATTACTCCCCTGCATTCTGGATAGGTTGTACTCGGCAGCTTTTGTTCCACAACTGCACTCTAGCCATTTTTTTTACTAGAAGCGTTGCCAAGCTGCTTCATTCTGATGCCTGGGACTATGGCTGGAATCTTTCAGACCTAAGAGTCAGCTTAAGTGAGCTGAAAGGAGCATTCTGTGAAAAAGTTAACTGTTTTCTTTAAACAGCTACCACTACGCCAAATCTTAACCGTTTGTTTAGCAACAGTCGTCCTGTTCGTTAGCACGGCTTGTAACTCTGGGGATGTCCGAGGTGCACGCCCAGCTAATCCTCCCGTCCAAGCTGGAGGTGCTAATAATCCCTACAAGATGGGTGGTGATACTAACACTAAGTATAAAGTCTCTCCCGATCCGAAGGTGAGTCGTGGAGCTGCTAACGCTGAGCGTAACCGAGCCGACTTACAAATTCTCTCGCACCAGCTAATTGCGGCAAGCAAAGACGAGGGACTGCTCTATCCTGCACAGATCCAAGGGGAACCAGCGGATGTGGAGAGAAATCTCCCGATCATCGACATGCAAGATTTTGAAAGCCCCGAACCAGGTGGACAAATTCAACGGCAGTCAGACGTTGGCGATCGCGTTGAAGACCGTTTAAGTACTGTCAAAGGCGCTTTTGAAAAGGCTGGAGAATTTATCAACGAGGGTGCAGAAGACGCTCTGGAGAGACACGAAGCATTACCGAAACCAGGATTGCGTTAATGGGGTAAGGGGAATCTAGCCCCAACTTATGCATTTGGCGAGAATTGAAACGTCAATGCATTAGGTTTTCAATTCATCAAAAAATTGGATTTTTGGTTAAAGCCATTGGTCAATGAATTGTCACTCAGAAAAAATCGGAGGAACTGTATGAACAGACTAATTACTTGGGTGAAAAGTATCCGCCTGGATCGAATCTTAACCGTCTTTTTTTTTTGTTTTCTGCTGTTTGTAACTACAGCGTGTAGTGGCAAGGTATCAGCAAAGACTGCTGATGGAGTAAGGACAGCCGATCAAATCCGTCAGGAAGTTCCTGAAGGTGCTGTCACTTCTCCCTACAAAGGCGGAATGAACGACTACAGTGATGTCGATCCTAGACAAAGCACCTCAGCAGCAGAAGCAAAGGCTAAAGGCTTGTTAGACAAGACTGAGAGGAACCTAGAGAAGAGGGTTGACAGTCGTGAGCAATATGTCGAAAATTACCGGGAAGGCGCACCTCTGGGTGAAAGGGTGCGGCGGCTTGGTGAAAATGTAGGCGAGGCCGCTGAGAATGTGAGGAAAGAGGCAGCTAAAGGAGCTCAGGAAAACGCTCAAAATGCTAAGCAGGCTGCTAACAGAACTGCCGATGCAGCTCAATCTAAGGTCAAGAGTGATATTGAGACGACGAAGCAAGCTGCTCAGGACGCGGGTGATACAGTCAAGTCAAAAGTCAACAGAGATATCAGCAGAACTCAGCGGGCTTTAGACGACGCCGCTGACAAAGCTGCTGACGCGCTCGATTAGCGATTAGCAGCAAAGCGATTTGACCATCCCATCCCCTTCAGGGGTGGGATGTTAGTTTAGGGATTAAATCCGTAGGCTTTCCCGATTCTTGATGAAGCTTACTGATAAAGAACAAAGGGAAGAGGTTTTCAGCCCCTTTAGGGGCGAGAAAATGTCTAAGTCCCACTAACTCAACTCCGATTTACCCTTTGGGTTGAGTTTGGGAAGGAGAGAAAACCTTTCCCGGTACAATGAAAATATGGCAATTATTGATATTCTGGGAGTTCCCCACGCCTACGAATTAACATCTCCTACTGGGTCATCCTCCCCTGTCCTTGTTTTCATCCACGGGTGGCTTTTAAGCCGCAACTACTGGCAACCTCTGATTGAGAGGTTAGCACCAGATTATCAGTGTCTATCCTATGACCTTCGGGGATTCGGGGATTCCCAACCCCAAGTCGATCAAGCTCAGCAAACCCAATTGAACCTCGCTTCTGCATTACTAGACGCTGACGTAGCTGAGCTATTGACTTCCAGATATACCCTGGCTGCTTACGCGAAAGATTTGGGCGTCTTGCTCGCACAGCTAGGAATAGACCGTGCTTGGCTGATCGGTCACTCCCTAGGTGGTAGTATTGCCCTTTGGGGGGCATCCCTGCTGAGCGATCGCGTGGAAGGAGTCATCTGTCTCAATGCTGGAGGAGGGATTTATCTTAAAGAAGAATTTGAGCGCTTTCGGGGTGTTGGTCAGCGATTGGTAGCACGACGCCCCCGTTGGCTGAATTACATTCCTCTGATTGACCTGTTGTTTGCGCGAGCGATGGTGGCGCGTCCTTTAGAACGTCGATGGGGGCGTCAACGGCTAATTGACTTCATTGCTGCTGACTCTGAAGCGGCACTAGGGACATTACTAGACTCTACGACAGAAGCTGAGGTTAACCGCTTACCTCAGGTGGTGTCAAAGCTTCAGCAGCCAGTGTATTTCGTTGCCGGTGTCAAGGATACGGTGATGGAACCGAAGTATGTGCGCCATCTCGCCAGCTTTCACAATCTATTTGGAGAGTGTGGGGATAATGTGATTGAAATTCCTGGCTGTGGACACATGGTAATGGTAGAGTGTCCAGACGCTGTCAATACTCACATCCGTCAGATTCTTGTCGATTGCCAGGAGCATAGTTGGTTACAGAAAAGGTAACCGCCCCGTTTTGAGAGATTAATGCAGGCATATTAGCAGCAATTGCCATCTTTGAGCCGAAATCAGTTTAGGAAGTGCTCAATTTATAGCAAAAGACAGAGGGCTCCAAGGCAGAAGGGAAGAGATTGACTGGTCAAGGTTTCAGTATTTGGCGAGAGTCAAGAGTCGCGTTGGCGACTGCTATACCTTCTTGGACTCGCTGACTTTGCTGTTCGTTAAGTTAGGCAACAGTCACGTCAATCCTTCTGCTCTACCTACATTAAGGATGAAGATGAAGGTAATTCTTGCATTTGGCTGAGCAATGCTGCGACAAGACCCTAGAGACTATCAAATCCTGTTTCTCTCGCTCTTTCTCGTTTTGGGTATCGGGACAAGGGACTGGACTCTACGATTTGATTTAATTTTAGTTGTCATGGTGACCTGTCTGCTAACGCAGTGGGCAGTCGTATCTCTTTTGCAAAATCTAATCGAAAAACTTCTTGACTTTCCGCTCAAAAAACAGAATTGCTCGGATGAAGTGGACTCTAGTTTAGTCAGTTTCTCCAAAATGGCTTCCCTCAAGAGTGCGCTGATTACGGGCTTAAGTTTGAGTCTTCTGTTGCGGGCTGACCATTACGCCACAATGCTTTTAGCAGGTTCCCTAGCTATTCTAAGTAAATTTCTGTTACAAGTTGAGCGCAAGCATTTTTTTAATCCAGCAAATTTCGGTATTATTGCTGCTCTCATCTTGACGAGTGACGCTTGGGTTTCTCCAGGTCAATGGGGGGATGATGGCTGGTATGCGCTGTTATTTGCAGGTAGCGGTGGCAT
>JAIUYC010000060.1 GCA_020216575.1 Coleofasciculus sp. S288
CCTAGTTCAGGCATTTCTCCCAGATGTGATGCGGATTGACACGACAAAGCCCAGTGGCTACGTCAATGCTGTTAATGCGAAAGGCAGCCCCATCACAGGTCGCTTGCTTAAAGACGATGTTTTTGACATGACCATCACTGTACTGACCAATGGGGCAGTTACCACGGATAACGTTTCGTATGATGGCACACCGGGCAACCCTTCCCAAGGTCATCAGCCATTAGTCTCTTCGTTCCCCTACTTGGCTTTACCAAACTAAAGAGTTGTCTAAAAATTACTTCTCCGTTTCTATTTCTACGAGCTGATTGTCATCCCTACCGCCAAGGAGATTATACGGTTCGGAGTCAGCGCTTTAGCGCTAAAGCGCTGACTACAAGCCAAGTTATAGCAGTCGCCAAGGCGATTAAGACACAGGCAAATCCTGAAACCTTGACCCGTCAATATGCATCCCTTCTGCCTTCTACCCGATTGGTGAGCCTGTCGAACCACTACCCTCTACCCGATTGGTGAGCCTGTCGAACCAGATTGGTGAGCCTGTCGAACCAGATTGGTGAGCCTGTCGAACCACTGCCTTTTGCCCTCTACAAAACAACCATGAAATGTGTTGATTATCAAAACGACGAGAACAAGTTGGGACATTTAAAGCGTCTTCGGATACCACTCTGGGTAGCGCTGCCGATTGTCGGTATTCTACTCGCTGTTCCACTCAGTCTGCGGTTCTGGAATGAAAGTGCTGGACTCGACAACGCCTATCGCTATCACTTTGAGAAAACCTCCTCGGGCAGTGTCACGAGTAATCTAGGTAAGGAGATCAATTTTTACCAGGAACGCATCAGCCGGAATCCGAATGATGGACTCGATCGCGCTTCACTTGCCAAAACCTACCTGAAAATGGCTCGTGCTACTGGGGATGCTAATTGGTATTTGCTGGCGGAACAGACAGCAAAGCGATCGCTCCTCCATTTACCCTTTGACAATCATGGTGCTATTTTAGCGCTAGCTCGTGTGGCAGAAGCCAGACATGACTTTGCACAGGCAATTGACTTGGCTCAACAAGTACTGCAAAATCAGCCCGGAAACGAAGATGCTTTATCACTGCTAGTAACAGCGAATCTGGCGACAGGCAAAGTCGATCAGGCGAAGCAGGCAGCCAATACCTTAGTTAACCAAATTCCTACCATTGGCTCCCTAACGCTACGCGCCTTAGTGAATCAAGCTCAGGGTAAGGATGAAGCCGCGCTTCAAGACTTCCAACAAGCCTTGGCGGCGGAAGAACCTGGAGAAGCAGGTAGTTCTGCTTGGGTACGGACAATGCTAGGGCGGTTTTACGTTCAACAGGGAAACCATAAACTAGCAGACCAACTCTATCGCGAAGCCTTACGCATCTTGCCGCGATATCCCTTAGCGCTGGTGAATCTCGCTGAATTGGAAACTCGGCTGGGACATTATAAAGCGGCTGAGCGCTATTACTCCCAGGTTTTCGTCTCACCTGCCTATCCGAATGTATTCGATCACGTTGCCTTGCAAGGTTTGGCACGAGTGAAGGAGTTGCAAGGTGACGTGTCAGGGGCAAAAGAGCAACGGGATAAAGCTGAAACGCTACTGCGACAGCACTTAGATGTGAATTCCTTCGGGCATAGACGAGAACTGGCACGTTTGCTGTTAGAGAGTGGGCAGTCCCAAGATGTGGCCGAAGCACTCTCGCTCATGCAAGCAGAAGTGCGCGTTCGTCGCGATCCAGAAACCCTCGACACCTTAGCCTGGGCGTTGTCTGGTTCGGAGCGCTGGCACGAAGCCCAACAAGTAATGCGTGAAGCACTGCGATGGGGAATACGCGATGCTGGACTGTTCTACCGTGCAGGCATGATTGAGCAAAAACTGGGAAATCAATCTCAAGCGGCTGCTTACTTCCAATTGGCACAAAAAACTGATCCAACGTTCAACGAACAGCCAAAGCGAATATTAGAGCTATTCATTCGTCCTTAGAAGAATCCCTGTAGGGGCGGGTTTATCGACAATTGAAATTTCCAGCCCCGATTTAAGTAAACCCGCCCTGACAACGATGACCACTAATTGAGGTAAATCAATGAACGCAAAGTGGCGTGAATACAGCAGACTGAGCATCTTTTCGTTTCTAGGCTCGTTGTTGCTCTGGGTTTTAGTGGCAGTCCCCAGCCAAGCGCATTGGGCTGACTTGTCAGTCGCTGAGATTGTGGTGGGTGAGACTCAAACTCAACTGACACTCACCTTTCCTACAGGTTTGGTAGCATTCGCGGATGATAATCGAGATAGTCAGCTTTTACCCGAAGAAGTTCGCACCCATGAAGCTGCACTTGTCAAGTTTTTAGGCGATCGCATTCGCCTTACAGATAGCGAGAACAACAACGGTAACCTATCCGTTAAACTCTCAGAAACACAAGCTCTTCCGCCAAACCTTCAGGCTCCTGTCAGTACTCACAGTACCTTAGAACTAGTCTACACTTGGCTCAAGCCCGTTCAAGGGCTAAGGATTCACTACAATTTGTTCCTGCCAGGAATACCCACGGCTCGCTGCTTGGCGACCATCTTCCGATCTGGAGAGACGCAAAACCATATTTTCAGCCCAGAAAACCGAGAGTTTTCCTTAATGCCCGGTACGCCTTGGCTGTCTGCTAAAAGTCTATTGATTGCGATCGCAGGTGCTTTTATGTGGGGGACGCTGCACGCCATGTCACCCGGACATGGAAAAACGATAGTCGGTGCTTATCTAGTTGGGTCGCGAGCCACTCTTCAACACGCCCTGTTCTTGGGATTAACAACAACAATCACTCATACCATCGGCGTATTCGCTCTAGGTTTGGTAACCCTGTTCGCCTCTGAATACATCCTGCCAGAGCAATTGTACCCTTGGATTAGCGTCCTGTCAGGTCTAATGGTGATCGCCATTGGCTTAAACTTATTTATTAGCCGACTAGGGAATACTCAGTTTCTCAAAAAAACTCGTTTTGGACATCGCCACGCTGGACATCATCACCACGACCATTCCCATCATCATCACCACGACCATTCTCACGAGCATCACCACGACCATTCTCACCACGAGCATTCTCACCATCATCACCACGAGCATGGGCATAGTCATGACGAACACTCCCACTTACCTCCAGGTGCTGACGGAACACCCGTAACTTGGCGGAGTCTGCTTGCTTTAGGGATTTCTGGTGGTCTTCTGCCTTGTCCCTCAGCTTTAGTTTTGTTACTGAGTGCGATCGCACTCGGACATGTCGGCTTTGGACTAGTGCTGGTACTGGCATTCAGTTTGGGATTGGCAGGCGTGCTAACCGGATTGGGATTACTGCTCGTTTACGCCAAACAACTTTTTAAAAAATTTCCTACACAAGTTCGTTTAGCGCGTATTTTACCTGCTGTCAGTGCCTTGTGCGTTGCGGGCATCGGCCTAGGAATCACGACACAAGCTTTGATGCAAATTGGATTGCTGAAACTTTGAACTAATTTTGGATGAGCGATAATGCTGAGATTCCTTCGATTAACTGCGGTAATATCTACCACCCTAATTCTAGTTTTACCTGAGCTCGCTTTGACACAGCCACAGTCTGTAATCTCCCAATTCCCAGCAGTACCCAACTCAGATACAGATACGCTGCTTTGCTATATGCAAACCGAGGACGGTCAAGTTTTGAATCTAGATAGTTTATGTAAGAAACCGACGAGCAATTCCGAGGGGAGTTTACAGACAAGATACTCAAACAGTAGTTTAAATGCAAGTAATAGTGTTGCTGACAAGCCGTGTTATGTAGTTGACTCTGATGGACGCCCCTGTCCAACAAATACAAGTCAGAGCCAGTAAGAGATTCCATTACAGGACTTACGCATTTTCTGCCTTAATACATCACCTTTGTAGGGGCAAGGCATGCCTCGCCCCTACACATGGTGGTTCAAAGGTAAATTTGCGTAAGTCCTGTAAACTTAGATCTTGCACCATTCTCACTAAGTCCCAGAGTCCGCCTTGAACTCAAGTTCAAGGCTCATAGCCCAAGTCCATTGAAATGGACTGAAACTCTTACTTAGTCTTCTTCAGAAGACTTTAGCTGTTAGCCTGAGATTTCGGATTCTCTGGAGAGATCAAGGTATCGGTTTAGAGGCAGGTTCTGTCCCATCTTCTCGCCGGACTTCTTCCACCTGACCGACTTCAAAAATTAGGGTGAAGGGTTGACCCATCTCTTTTTCGATAAACTCTTCTAACAGTTGCACCTGCTTGGGTGTTATGGCTTCCTTGGCGCGAACGCTCAAGCGAACTTGAGGTGGGTTAGTCAGCCAGTTTGTACTGCTTGCGATTAGCTGCACCCGCTGAAACGTGATCGTTCGGTCTAACAACGCCTGCCGGAGACTAGTTTCAAGTTGAGCTTGCCGAACTAATTCGACAAAGCTTACGCCCAGGGGAATCAGGAGGACACTAGTAAAAGCTAATGCCCAAGTCAGAGGTTTCCGCGCTCGGTTCAGGGAGGATGTGTAACCTGTAAGCAGGAACGTCAGCATACAGGAGAGGGTAATGCCCAGGAGATTGGTTAGGTAGAGTAGGGTTGCCCCTAAGCTAAGAGACCAGTTTGCTTGAGCAAGACCTAAGCCGATCACGCAAATGGGGGGCATGAGGGCAACTGCGATCGCTGTCCCTGCCAGACTACCCGAAATTTTGGGCTGAATTTTGGCATAGCCACTAATGCTGCCAGCCGCAACGGCAATCCCCAAGTCTAATAAGGTAGGTTCAGAACGGGACAAGATTTCACTACCGTAGCTAGGAATGCCAACCAGCAAACCCAAACACCAAGCCAGAGTTACGGCTAGCAAAGTGCCGATCGCAACCGCCATCAACCCCTTACGTAACAAGGTTAAGTTTCCTTGCAAGGCACCAAAGGCTAACCCTCGAATTGGCAGCATTAGGGGCGCTACAATCATCGCTCCGATAATCACGGCAGCGCTATTGGAAAGTAAGCCAAAGGTTGCGATCGCACAAGAGCCGACAATCAAAACTAGATAGGACAAGTCGGGAGTTGACTCTGCCAGCAAATCGGCTTGTAGCTGCTCTAGCTGGGCTGGTTGAGCCTTTCTCCGTCTGAAATCCTTGAAGCGGTTTCTAATATTTCCTAGCAACGCCTTCTCCAGATACCCTACATATTCACCCTATTGATTATCCGGTTGGGGCTGACGGTAATTCCACTTGTCTAAAATATCTTTAATTAAAACTTCTTCTAGCCAAGTCTTAGCTACCACAGTCAGCGGCAGCGCCATTAATAATCCTAATGCTCCAAAGAAGCTGGTAAAGACTATTTGAGAAGTCAGAGTGATGGCAGGTAACAGCGATACCTGTTTTGCCATGATGGTAGGCGTTAACCAGTAGCTTTCAACTTGCTGAATCACAATATATAAGAGCAAAACTGCACCTGCCTTCCAAGGAGCATCAAGTAGAGCGATCGCCATTGGCAGTACGACACTTAATGTTGGACCAATATTAGGAATAAAGTTGAATAATCCGGCTAAGATAGCATGGGCTAGTGCGAGCGGAACTTGTAAAATCCATAAACCAATTCCACTCAAAGCACCAACAAAAACCATTTCCATTAAAGCACCAACTGTCCAACTTCCCAAAGCTGTCTCACACCGGGAGAGAATTTCGTTAACTCGTTGGCGATAAAAAGAGGGAAATAATTGAATAAATAATTGGCGGTATGGCTGAGGATTTACCAACAGCATGAGGGTTATAACCAGTACCAGAACGAGTTGTAAAACAGCAGTAATAGACGTAGAAAATAAACCAACAGAACGTTCCACTACCTGAGTAGCAAGGGGCTGAATCTGTTGAATGATGTTTTCAATTCCGGTAAAATTAGGAAAAGTTGTCCCAAGTAAGCGATCTTCTAACCAATTAATAGCATTTTGAACGACTTGCAAACCTCTTGGAAGCAAGCTGACTAGTTCTTGAAACTGCTCGACAAAGGGTGGCACAACTAGCCATAAAAAGATAATAAAAATTACGAATAAGATGTCAAGACTCAGGAACACAGACCAGCCACGCCCAATGCCCAAGCGTTGGAATTGTTGAACAAGCTGATTCAATGCCGTTGCCAGGACTACTGCTGTAAATAAAAGCAAAAGTACCTGATGGATTTGCCAGAGAATATACAAGGCAAGGATTAAGGCGAGTAAACCTATAGATCGACCTAAATTCACAGTTTCAACAGAGAATTTGTCGCTGTCAGAGTCAGCCTCTTAAAGCTTTTTTCAGTATTAGCAACAATTGTGACTAGAAAATGACAGCGACGAATCAGGATGCCTTTTGAGCGGCAGTGTAACTTCAAGTGAATCAAAGTCTGATATTTGGCAGACGCCCAAGCACTCGGTTGATACTCTGAACCACTTCAACAAGCCGATCGCCATCGACATGAACTTCTGGGGTTGGGTAGTTTTGCAGCGTTTCAATTAAGGTAATCGTCCCATCCGATAAAGCGGAACTCACCAAAGCGCCTCGTAAAGACTGCCGATTAGCCCGATTAGTAGGAGTATGAATGACCTGGCTGACTCGATCTAGAAGTACTTCTCCTGGAGGGCTATTGAGTACCCGATATAGCAAGATAGGATCGACTTGCACCTCTTGTATCAGCGTGCGCCGCAACTCCTCTGGTTCTCTGCCAGCCATTCTTAGATAAGTTCGCAGCGAACTTGAAAGTTCCCCTGTTTCAGCAAACGTTGTGAGTTCAGCCACCGAAACTGTTTCCCGCAGGAAACGATACCTCAACACCACTGAGTCAGCAGCATCCGCATGAGGGCTACCGTAAAACACACCCAAGAGTGTAACCAAACCTACGATAAAATGCCGCGATCGCCGTAAATAAGAGTAAGCCATTTCTCTAGGCGGCTCGGCCAGCTAATGCGTACCAAAGCCAAATCGCGATGATGGCTCCCAAAACGGCAACGAAGACGCCAGGAATACTCAAGCTAGTCGCTGTCAGTTGTAAAGTTCCTGTTCGCAGTAGCGTCATCAAAGTACCGCCAATAAAGGCTCCAATGACACCTAACACCAGTGTCGCAAGAATGCCACCTCCTTGACGGCCGGGGTAGATTGCCTTTGCGATCGCTCCCGCGAGGAGTCCTAAAATTATCCAAGCGATGATGTTCATAATCGTTTACTTCCTGAATTAGTAGGGTGGTCAAATACTTTTGCAAGTTATAGCAAAAGGCAGAAGGCTTTTATGCAGAAGGGATGCATATTGACGGGTTAAGGTTCCAGGATTTGCCTGTGTCCTAATCACCTTGGCGACTGCTATAAGCGCTAAAACCCATGCGATCGCCGCCCCAGACTCATCACTCTTATGACGTTCCTTCTTTAAGGTCGTCTATCAGTAACAAGAGCTTTACTGAGTCGGTTTGCCGTTAATTGTTTAAATGCCAGGCTATGGGTGAGAAAACAATTCAATCTGTCACTTTCTTGTACCTTGACTGATACTCTTTAATTACTGCATCTGCCTATAGATAGAAAGCGGCATTTTTTCAGAACTACATCCCTGAAAACACCAAAAACTCCCACATAAGGCTGTCACTTTCTTATCACATTTATTGTTAACAGTAGAGACAATAGGCTATGGAAAATGTTTTATGAACAAACCAATTGGCTGCAAGTGCTGGGCAATTGCAGAAGGCTATATCCCTGCTTACTCAGTACTATGGCTTATGCCTACAACAACTAGATGAAAGGAGACAGGGCAAGGGAACTGAAAACAGCCCGATGCATCAGCTTCTCATACAAAATGGTGTTATAAGCTTTTATCTGAGTTGCCAACACTGTATCTTTTAGGAGCCGATAGTTATGAATCGTTTCCGCCAAGTAGCTGACCCACAGAAGCAGCTTTTTGCTGCCTTGATTTTAGCTGTCATTTTACCTTTGGGCGCAGGTATGATCTTTTTGATTGCCAACGCGGTTTATCCCAATTTATCTGGCACGGCGAACGTTCCTAACAACAAGCAGTATGAAGAAATCGTGACTCAGCCGCCCCGGAATGGGAATTTACCAAATTCCGTTGTTCAGGCAGTCTTAGAGGATGCATCGAGGCGGTTGAATGTACCTACTCAGGAGTTGCGTATTGTCCAGGCAGAACAACGAGATTGGCCGGATGGCTGTTTGGGGCTAGCTGCCCCCGATACCTTCTGCACTCAGATAGTGGTTTCTGGTTGGCAAGTGATGGTGGAGGGTAAACAACAAAGTTTTGTCTACCACACCAATGATTCGGGTTCTCTAATCAAATTGGTGGAGAAGTAGCCAATCGTAGGGGCTTTGGTATCGTACCCATACCAAATCTGGTGTCTGAGTGTAAGTCCTCAGGACTTACGCACATTTCCTTTGAACCACCATCTGTAGGGGCGGGGCATGCCTCGCCCCTACTCTGTGTAGCATCTGTGCGTAAGTCCTATCCTGAGCTGTTTCTTGATAAGAAATCAAACTATCAAAAACCCAAACCCCTGTCTATAGCCAGCTAGCGTCATTTAACATCAAAAGTTGTTAGACTTTGTAACATGGCTAACTCCAGGTTGCAAAAACTACTGGCTTACCTCCGCCCTCACACGTTGCAGGCAGGGCTGGGTATTCTCGCTCTACTCATTGTCAATGGCATCGGTGTCTACATCCCTCTGCTGATTCGGGATACCATTGACGGGCTGCGTGTAGCATTTAGTTTCGATCGCGTCTGGCGTTTCGTTCTTCTTATTCTGATCCTTGCCTCCTTCATGTGGGTGATTCGGATGGTGTCGCGCATCCTCCTGTTTGGAGTGGGGCGTCAGGTCGAATTCGATTTGAAGCAAAAGATTTTTCAGCATCTGCTAAAGCTAGAACCATCCTATTTTTCCACGAATACGGCTGGGGATTTAATTAACCGAGCCACCAGCGATGTGGATAATATTCGCCGTCTGTTGGGGTTTGCAGTACTGAGTTTGGCAAATACGGTCTTTGCCTATGGTCTGACGTTGCCCGTGATGATGTCGATTAGTGTGTGGCTGACCTTACTGGCGATCGCTGTTTATCCCATCATGTTAATCGCTGTTCAGCTCTTTAGCGAGAAGCTGCGCACCCAACAATTGTCAGTCCAAGAAGAACTCTCCAACCTGAGCGAGCTCATTCAGGAAGACATGAGCGGCATTGCCCTGATTAAAATCTACGCTCAGGAGAAAAACGAACACCGTGCTTTCCGGCATCTCAACGGACAGCTTTTGCAAGCCAATCTCGATTTGGCGAGGACGCGGAACGTCTTGTTCCCTGTTATTGAAGGTCTTGCTTATGTTAGCTTGCTGGTCTTGCTGTGGCAGGGTTCCGGGTCGATTGCCTCGGGTGAGATTAGTATTGGGGATTTCGTCGCGCTGATTCTCTATGCAGAACGCCTTGTTTTCCCCACCGCACTCCTCGGTTTTACCATTACTGCCTATCAACGGGGTGAAGTGAGTGTTGACCGCATTGAGGCAATTTTAATGACCAATCCTCAAATTCAAGATGCCTCCGATGCGATGAGTCTGCCAACCCCAGTGAAAGGTGAGTTAACAGCACGAAATCTGAGTTATACCTTTCCTGGTGCAAAAGCTCCGGCACTGAACAACGTTAGCTTCACGATTAATGCGGGTGAAACAGTAGCAATTGTGGGTTCGATTGGTTCTGGGAAATCGACGCTTGCCAATGCCATCCCCCGCTTGCTGGATATTAAGTCCGACCAGCTATTTTTGGATGGGTATGATATCACCACGATCCACTTACAAGACTTGCGAACTGCGATCGCCTACGTTCCTCAAGACAGCTTCCTGTTCAGCACCACCATCAAAAATAATATCCGCTACGGTAACCCTCTAGCCGAACAGTCAGAGGTTGAATACGCCGCCAAGCAAGCACAAATTCACCCAGAAATTCTTAACTTTCCCCAACAGTACGAAACGATGGTAGGAGAACGGGGAATCACCCTTTCTGGCGGACAGAGACAGCGTACTGCTTTAGCAAGAGCGCTGCTAATGGATGCACCGATTCTGATTCTAGATGACGCCCTTTCTAGCGTGGATAATCAGACGGCGACCCAAATTTTGGAAAATCTATCGGAAGGCGTTCAGCGTAAAACCGTAGTTTTCATCTCTCAT
>JAIUYC010000061.1 GCA_020216575.1 Coleofasciculus sp. S288
CGGCTACGACAGCCTCAATAAATTTACTGAATTTACGAAAAGTAGTTCCATCGGGTTTACAGATAGATGACACTCCCTGATAGTTAGAGCAGCCTTGACTGGAGCGCATCAGGTTGTTAATAAGTTCAAACCTTGTAGGTTTTCCCAGTTTTAGTGCTTTCTTAATTGCTGCAATGAGGCACTTGATAGCATCAGAGTAATTGATTGTCTGAGGTTGAACCTCATTTACAACCAGATCAGGTAATTTTTCGTCTACAACGTAGAATGCGTTAGCGACTTGAGTCAATCTCTTACTCATATTATTTGTTCGAGCAAAAATTATGACCTTTTTCCCCTTATCTTGCAGAAATTGAACTAATTCTATGAAGTCCTTGTCTCCAGTTACAAGGATGAATATGTCTGAAGATAAAGGGCTGCTAACCTCGCGCCTACAGTCAGCTATTAACTTGTTATCTACACTATTCTTGATGTTTAGGGGGACATCAATACAGTCCCAATCAAGCTCATGTAGGCGCTGTTCAGAAACAAGGTTTACACGCCGCCAGTTTGCGTAGGCTTTTCGGGAAACCAAACAACCCTGCAAGTTAGCGAAAGCCGATAAGTACCTGGCAAGACATGGGCTGACTGCAATGTTTTGGCAATCCCAATAAATTGAGACTTGAGGTTTCCGCTTATTTGCTTGCCTTTCTGACTGAAGTTGTTCCTGCATGATTGTTACCAATGTTTAAGGATCGGATAACATCACGCATCTAGCACCAAATTAGCGTCGCTGTAGGAATTTTCCAGAGATTCATCAATCTATTTCTGGAAGTTTCCTACATGGAGCAGCATCTCAGACTAAGCATCGGCTCGCCTGATGCTGAATAAGTATTGCAAGCCCACGTTCTTTGGGTATTAGGTTGACTCTGGGTTCTCAGGTTACTACAATTGCTCACTGCTCACTAGGAATATGAGACAGGAATCAGAATCTAAGAGCCAAAAGGCTTTAGTTCTACTGCTTAACCATTTTTGCTTTTAAAGGCTGACTCTTGCTTCATATTTCTGATGAGAAGTAATCAACTGTAGTAATCTGAAAAGCCAGAGTCAACCTAGTACCCAGAGAACGTGGGCTTGCAGCACACATTCAGCTCTGTTGAGTTGGTTTTGCTAAGTAGGGATACTGTCCTCTTGACAACACGTTGGTTGCTTTAGGATGCGGACATTATCTTTCTAGAAGATATCCATAAATTAAGTTCAGTGTCAAGCCTGTCTCCACAATTTAGTGCTTAGTGAGTGTAAGAGCGTTTGAAACGTGGAACTAGTAAGCGTTTCAGCTCATTGCTTACTAGCTCAGGTATTGCGGGTTATCGGTACAGAGTTGGTAGGAGAATAGAGGATTGCGATCGCTCTTTTGGCCTTTCATATATTAAAGCTGCTCTAAACGAGAGAATCGTTTAAACTAATTCCATTAAGTACTGGTTTATCAATACAACGAAATTTTATGCAGCTTGGTCCTGGTTTTTGGGCAACATTCTGTTATTACTTTACAGGTTTAACCCTAATCGGCGCTATCCTAGCCTCAAAAGCTTTGGGGCTGAGTCTAGCAACTGGGATGCCTTATCGTCTCGGTATGGTATTTGGTTTGCTAGGTGGCTTAGTTGGGGCTTATTTCAACAGAACGGCTACACTTTCCCTTGAGTTCCAGAACGAAAAAACCTTCACCACTACCCTTAATAACGCCTTAGCTGAAATGGGCTTCGAGCAAAAATCTGAGCTTGATGATTTTATAGTCTACCAGCGCCCAGCATTCAGTCACCTTTTTTCTGGCAGCGTATTCGTTCAGATTGAAAAAGGTGTAGCTACCATAGTCAGTCGTTCCACCAATATTAAGCGATTACATAAAAAAATTCAGTAACAATAGATGGAGTTATAAGATAAACCTGGGCTACCTCATGAAACCCACTCAGGTGGGTTTTGTTTGTATAGCTACGGTTTTAACCGCCAATCTTCAATAAGTGGCAACAGCCCCATCTCTACGGCGATCGCCAGCCCCCTCAACCAAACCGTCTGACGTCGCTAGTCCGCTATAAAAAAAAAAAAAAAATAGATTCTTTTCCTGCCATCGTACTAACTGACTATTGGTAGGAAGCACCATCTTATTAACTTCCGCTTCAGGAAATCCTGGTTCAACATTAAAAATCTCATTTTCCCAGTGAACTCTCGGACTCTCTACCGCTTCCTTTACTGACATCTCAAAATCTAAAATATTAGAAATAACTTGGAGGATTGCCGTTCTAATTCGATTAGAACCTCCAGAACCTAAAACAATTTCTGGCTGATTATCTTTCAAGACGATGGTAGGTGACATCATCGAGGAAATTCGCACGTTTTCCTGCCATTGATGGAATCCATGTGGATTTAAATCTTCCTCACCCAGCATATTGTTAACCATAATCCCAGTACCGGGAATGACATACCCAGAACCTTCACCGTTCGTCGTGGTAACACTAGCAGCATTGCCTTCCCCATCTACCACGCTAATATGAGTGGTGCTTCCCCATTTATTGACGGTTTCGGTTAACTTGTTCTTATACTGACTCAGATGTTCCTCTGATAAAAATTCTTCAGCAATGTTAGCTTGATAAAGATTATCATCATATCCATCTTTTCTTGCTTCATTAGTTAACTGCATGACCTTAGCAAGAATTTCTAAATGACGAGCTGTACCAAATCCAATAGTCGATAAGTCAAGATTGGCTAAAAGTTCTAACGCAAAATCAATCAGAGTACCACCGGAACTGGGAGGAGGATTTGTCAGTAGGGTATTGCCGCGATAATTGATAATTAACGGTTTCCGTTCAATGGTATGATAACTCCTCAAATCTTCTAAAGTTAAATGTCCGCCTAACTCTTGACAATCTTTAACTAAGCGGTGAGCAATATCTCCTTCATAAAATTCCCTTGAGCCTTTTTCAGCTAAATAAGCTAGAGTATTAGCAAAATCTTTCATAACTAATACCCCTTCTGGCTCAATCAGTTCACCAGTCTGGAGAAAAATTTTTCGCCCTTCTTTACAAGAAATAACAATTGGCAGTAAAATTTCCGCCAAACAGTAATATTGAAATTGATTTAATCTTATTCCATTTCTAGCGTAGTGAATGGCTGGTTCAGCAACAACTTTAAACGGTAGTTTTCCCAATCGCTGGTGAACGTGAAACACTCCAGCAATATTGCCAGGGACTGCCATAGAACCCAGCCCAATATGAAACTCCTGAAGGGCAACACCAAAATCTACTTCGACAGCATAGAAATCAATCTCGCTTGCATGTCTTTTCTGGCGGGGCGTTTGTGAAAAGAAATCAAAAAGAATATTTTGGTTGTTCTGAGTATGCGCTAAGAGAAACCCACTGCCAGCAGCCGAGGTTAGTCCGGGTTCAGCAACAAAAGACGCTAGAATAGCCGCAACAGCAGCATCAAATGCATTACCGCCATTACGGAGCATTTCTATCCCAGCTTCAGCCGTTTTTTGATGTCCAGCAGCAATGACGCCGCGAGTTTTTTTATACATAGAGGTTGATATGCAGAAGCAATGACACCACAAATTTATTACATTAGAGAGTTATTCACTCCCTAATGTCCTGGATCGGGATAATTCCAGAGGATGATTAGTGTTACATAAGTAATTTTGCTTGGGGCGGGAAGGGAGTAATTTTAAGTGTAGAGGACGTTAGGCGCATACTGTGTGAGTTTTTATTCGGATGCTAAGTCGCCATAAAACTGTAAAATAGGCATCTTGCTTGCGTAGACAAGAGGCATTCTGTCATTGTCCTTAAAGCTGTCCCTACAAAAACGGCTATTTGGATAGAATGAAATCGCTCTGCCCTACACTTGGAAATTCACTCAGATAAAACGGCTATTTCTTCTTGCAGGTTGCGCCTCGCTCTTGCTTCTAGCTTATTGAATAAATGATTGGTAAAATATATCTTTTCTCGGTTTAAAAAATTATGTAGAAGTTGTTTTCTTCGCAATTGATAGAGTTTATCAGGAACCCAGGAATATTCTTGACGAATTGCTCGTGCATACGCATGATAGTCTAATTCATCGGCTCCCAAGATTGCCAAGTCTGCATCGAGAAGAATTTGGCTATCAAGGTCAGTAGTTAGTGCCTGATGAGTTTTAGTCGTTAAAATTAGGAGCTTGACGCGATCGATTATGACAATGGGTATTTCTAATTGATTTAACGCAACTACCGTATAATCAGCACTTTTTTCCTCATTATCGTTCGCTCTAGAGTCATAGATGGCATCATGAAACCAAGCCGCTAGCTGAAGTGCCGGAAAATTAGTAGCAAGTAAGCGTAATTCGTTAATTATCTCTAAAATATGCTGAATATGCTCTAGGGTGTGATAAAAGCGGGCGGCACTGGAATAAGCTGTAACTAAGTCAAGAAATACCCTCTGTGTTACTCTCGGATCGAGTTGAAAGGGTTGCAGTAAACTCTCCCAGTTGGATTTGAGTGTTTCAAGCGAGCCTTTGGACTGCTTCATGGGGGCGAAAAAGAATAGGGGGCTATAGCGGTAATTTAGGTAAAAGGCGATCGCATCTACGCAACGTTCTAACTCACGGATACTTGTACCGTAGGATAGCGATCGCTCCCAAACCATCAACTTCTGGTACTCACCCGATTCCGTAATTTACTCGTTGCCGTACTTGCTCCTGCATAATTTCCAAATTTTCCTTGGCATCGGTGTTATTCGGGTTAATTCGTAGGGTTTCCTGAAACGCAGCGATCGCGTCTTCATATCGCTGCAACATTGCCAGTGCTATCCCCCGGTTGTACCAGGCAGTCTCATCATTTGGCTCAAGTTCAATCACCCGATCATAGGAAGCAACTGCATCTTTATACTGCTTCAACCGGAAGAGTGCATTACCCTGCTTAAACCAGGCATCGATGCGATCGGGATTCAGTTCTACCACTCGGTTAAACGCCGCAAGGGCTTCTTGATCGCGCTTGAGCGTTTCCAGCGCGATGCCTTGGTTGTACCAGGCACTCTCATCGTTAGGGTTGATGGCAACTACTCGATTAAACGCGGCGAGGGCTTCTTCGTGCTGCCCTAATATTCCTAAGGCGACGCCTCGATAGAACCACGCTGTGTCATTCTTGGGATTGAGTCTAACGGCTCGGTCAAATGCAGCGATCGCCTCTTCATACCGATCTAAGTACCCCAGCGCTAAACCTTTGTTGAACCAAGCTCCTTCGTTGTTAGGATTAATTTTAAGAACTCGGTCATAGGAGGCGATCGCTTTCTCATACCGCTTTAACTCATACAACTCATTCCCTCGGTTCAACCAAGCATTCTCATCATTAGGATTGATGCTAATCACTCGATCATAGGCTGCGATCGCTTCCTCATGGCGCCCCAATCTGCCCAGAGTAATGGCGCGATTGTACCAAGCACTTACATTCTTGGAATCGAGGCGAAGCGCTTGGTCATAGGTATCTAGGGCTTTTTGGGGCTGACCTGCATCATCAAGAGCATTTCCCAGCCCTACCCAGCCTTCAACGAGATTGGGATTAAGTTCAACTGCCTGATTATAAGCTGCGATCGCCTCTTCGTAACGCTCCAATCCATACAGGGCAGACCCACGCCCCAGCCAAGCCAAATCACTCTCAGGATTAATCTGGATTGCACGCTCGTAAGCTTTCAGCGCTTCTGCATAGTTTCCTTGATCCAGCAGCGAATTCCCCTGGTTGAACCAGTTATCAAACTCGTTAAATTGGTTCTGAACCACTTGGTTTGTTGTCAGTTCCAAATAGGAGTTAGTTTGGCGAGCGTCTGGAGTATATTCCTGAGCGGCTAGAGTAGGCAGTGGAGTTGAAACACCAGCTAAGAAAGTGGCAAATACTGTTAGTCCGAGATGCTTAAGTTGCATGATAGAAGACTTCGATGATGGCTTTCACTCTGATATGTCTCCAAGCTCTCAGGACTTATGCAGGAATTGCACTAAACTGCAATCAGGATGGTAGTTTTGTGCATTTTTGGGTAATTGGTGATTGGCATATCCCAGATACAGGGTTAGGTAGGTGGTAGATAGTCGAGGCTTGATCGTCTTTAATGTCTAGCGTCGGCAAGCCTCAAAAACTCTATTGTTCTCCCTCTGCTGTCGGTTGCTGCACAATGAAAAAGCAGCTATTGTACTCAGTGCCATTGTCCAGTGACCAATTGCCCGTAAAGGGTCTGATGCCGCGATCACTGATGGACTTGACCACTACATCATACTGACCGGGTTTTAGCGTGTAGCGTTCGATGGGTCCTTTGTTGGGACAGCTTTCTGGACCCTTCCCGACATACTTGATACAGTCGTCACAAGGGTCCAATTCTTCAAACCGGGGATCTGGCCCGCTAAAGACGATGCGCATTGTTTCCGGTGAATCATTGCGAATCTCGACTACCGTAGTGCCATCACTCGTAATGCCAGAGCGCCCTGGTTGCAAAATATCGCCGGCTCCCTTTGCTTTCGCCTCAGCTACCATGGATTGTGCCAAGGCAGCTTTGACTTCTGAGGCGAGTTGGTGTTTTTGATAGTTTTCCAGAAAACGCTCGTACATATTAACCGCGTTAGCATAGTTTTCCCTTGTTGCGTACACTTGGCCGCAGGAGTGATAGAGGGCGGGCAGGTTGGTATCCTGTTGAGGAATCAGATTCTTCTTCACCAAGATATCCATTTTTTCGCATACAGTTGGTTTAGCCAGTGCTGCCAGTCCAGCTTGCTCGAACAGGGCTGCACTTTGTTGGCGAATTGGCTCAACTAATGCACCGCCTGGGTAACGATTGACGAAGTCAGCATAGGCAACCAGAGCGGCTTCAGGCTTTCCAGCTTTTTGTTGGCCGATCGCATCCTGAAACGCTTGACATTCCGCCTTCTTAGCCTGAGCGCGAGCTGTGTAGTCGTTGAAATCAGCCCCTGACTGCCCATTGATGACACGGTCAAAATGAGCGATCGCTTCTTCACAATTTGCTGTTTCGTAAGCCTGTTCGCCTTTGTTGTAGTTGGAGCGAATCATAAAGTATTGAAAAGCCATGTAGGCGATTGCCGTAGCTGCAACAATGGCAAGTAGATTCAATGCCCCAAGTGGGTTGCGCTGAGGTTGAGAGCTGCGGGAGGAGGTAACTCTGGACATGGTAAACTCCTATCAAGGTGAGGACTGGCAGTTGATGCAAAAAGAATTGCTTGCTCAGTCAGAGATATCTCTCGCCTTGAAGGAGTTATGCAGTCAGTAGCGCTGATACTCGAGCCTGGTTCTGTAAATTAGCTGTGAATTCTGGGTTCTGGGTGAAGGGTTACCAGCAATTCACTTTCGCGAATGGCTAATTCTTCCAGTCGCTCTTGGACGACATCCCGCTCGAAATAAGTATCCGCCAGCACCCAGTAAATGCCGTAGTGGCGTGCCTCCGATGCCATCAACCCTCGATAAAATTTAGCTAATTCCACATGGGGACAGTGAGTTGCCAGCAAGCCCAACCGCTCGTGAGAGCGAGCTTCAATTAGACCTGAAACCAGCAAAGAATCTAACAAGCGTTCGGGTTCATCCCGACGAATCAAGGTTTTCAATCCTGCACCATAGGGAGGTGGGGAGAGGGGAGCGAGGGGAATGTCGCGTCGTTCGAGCCATTGGTTCACTTGCTCGAAGTGTTCGAGTTCCTCACGAGCAATCGCCGTTAGCTGACGCACCAGTTGAGTACTGGACGGGTAGCGAAACATCAAGTTCAACGCTACTCCTGCCGCCTTCCGTTCACAATGGGAGTGGTCGAGGAGAATGATATCCAAATTGGCGATCGCTTGCTCTACCCAAGCCCAGCTAGTCGGCTGCTTGAGGGTGTTAATCAGCGGTAGTGTAGGAGAGGACACAGTTGTTGAGGAAATCGACTTGCTTGACTGAGAAAAAGAAAAAAGCGTGTTGCACTCCAGCTATACTACCACCAGCTTAAAGCTGGACTCAGGAACTTGCATGAGAGCGCAACAGTCCCTTACTAAAAGAACCATTTTCCATACCCGAGGCAAACTACATGATGAAGGCTGTGCTTGACACCATGAATTAAAAGTGAAGCTGACTGACTTAACCCGGAATCTGGATCTTGGAACTTGTTGTAAATAGGAGTCCACCCTATTGATTTTGACAGATGCTGGGGTTCATACTCCCTATCTCCCACCGCTCAAAATCAGCGTGGCAGGTTAGCTGGTAAATAAGTCTTGGGACTGAGCGTTGTCTAAGGGAATCTGGGCATACTGAGTATACAATCGTACCCTGCTCTTCTTGACAACAGCTGTACCAGCTATATTTCAAGGGTGCTACCTGGTACTCGGCGCAATTGGATTTGGATAGGTAACATGAATCACCGTCGTATAGTCATTGGTGATGTACACGGCCACTACGACACCCTGATGAATTTATTGGATGCGATCGCCCCTAACAGCGATGACATGGTTTATTTTCTCGGTGACTTAATCGACCGAGGACCACAAAGCGCTCAGGTGGTAGACTTCGTGATGAAAAGCTCATACCCCTGTCTGTTGGGCAACCACGAGCAGATGCTATTGGACATCCTGGGAAATGGAGAAATCTATGGACCAGCGCTGCAAGCGTGGCTCTATAGTGGTGGTCACAGCACTGTTAATAGTTATGGTGAGAATGGTGTCAGCCAAGATCATCTTGACTGGATGCGGACACTGCCCACCTACATCGATTTGGGAGATGTGTGGTTAGTCCATGCAGGTATTCACCCCCGAATTCCCCTCCATCAGCAAACGTCTGACCAATTTTGCTGGGTTCGTGAGGAATTTCACAGTATGCCTGAACCTTACTTCCCGGACAAGTTGATCGTTACGGGTCACACCATTACTTTTACTCTACCGGGTGTCCTCCCGGGCCGAATTGCCCAAGGTCGTGGGTGGCTGGATATTGACACTGGTGCTTATCACCCTAAGAGTGGTTGGATGACGGCATTGGACATTACCAATGCTCTTGTTTATCAAGTTAACGTCTTCAAGCATCGCCTCCGTAAATTACCACTTGCGGAAGCGGTGACGCGGGTAGAACCTTCACAAATATTCCCGCGCCGCTCAGCTTTACGCTCTTGATCGATGGGTAATTGGTAATCGGTAATCCGAGGGAAGAATCCAGAAGGACAAGACCTTCATTAATGACCAATGACCAATAATCGTTACAAAAGAACACGAATTTTGTTTTTATAGGCAGTATTGTTTAAGCCATTACCTACATTCGCTTGCTCTGGAGCGATCGCCTGCTGCAAAGCGTTAACTCGGTCAGATGTCGCTGGATGCGTACTCAAAAAAGCAGGGATAGAGCCTCCCTTTTTCAGGAGTTTTTCCATAAAGGCGACCATGGCAGAAGGAGCGTAACCTGCCTTTTGTAAGTTCTCTAGCCCCAACTGATCGGCTTCCAGTTCGTCTTGGCGACTGTTTGGACGACGGAGTGCCAATTCTACGCCAAGGTTAACTAACGTGCTGCGGTCTAGTCCTGCTGCTGCTGCTAGTCCTCGTGCGATCGCAGTCTGTCGCATTTGTTCGATTGCATGTTGCCCAACGATATGACCGACTTCGTGAGCCATAACACTGGCGAGTTGGGCTTCATTATCGGCTGCGGCTAACAAGCCGGTGTTAACGTAAACAAAGCCCCCCATTGTGGCGAAAGCATTAATGCTCTTATCATCAACCACCTGAAAGGTATAGGGAATATCGGAGCGTTGGCTCTCCTTCGCCAGCCGCTGGCCAATTTCATTAACGTAACGATTAATTTCCGAATTGCGATAGAGCCGAACCTGACTACCAACCAACTCTTGATTGATCTGTTGACCGATCTGAACTTCCTGGCGAGGAGAAATATTGGACAACTGGATAATTTGAACGCCACGCAAAATCAGATCTAACCAAGATCTCGCTTGCGACACTTGAGGCGTTCCCACGACTAGAGTCAGCGCGAGGAACACAGAAAGCAACGGATACAAGAAACGACGTCGATAACGGCGGGAAAGAGAGGAAAATAGATTCCACATAGCAGGTATGTAAAGATAGCTGT
>JAIUYC010000062.1 GCA_020216575.1 Coleofasciculus sp. S288
CTTACTCCAAGCAGGTAGAACTGGAGAATACTCCTCCGACTGGAAACGAGAATACTCCTCCGACTGAAAACGAGACTATCCCTCCGATTGGAAACGAGACTATCCCTCCGATTGGAAACGAGAATACTCCTCCAATTGGAAACGAGACTATCCCTCCGATTGGAAATGAGGAACCCGTTCCCAACGAACCACAGCCAGAAGACCAATCACCCCTCCCTACATCAACTCTCTCTGGTAGTGGCGACCAAAAGCTATTTGTTGTTTCTAAAGATGATGGCACAAAGGCGATCGCAGATTTCGGTGGCGTGGGCATCGGCACACACCCATCTAGCGCCATCATCAACGAAGTCGATACCCTCAAATTTGAAAGCGCGGGGCTAACTGCTGACCAAATGCTCCTGACTCAAGTAGGCAGCGACCTTGTGATTACGTTTGCAGATGTCGATGAAACCAACATTGTCCTGAAAAATTTTCAGCTAGAAAATCTGGATAACCTTCCCAACATTGGTAGCCGTTTCGGTCGGCTCGGTAATATTATCTTCGACGGACAAAACCAAGTTACAGACAGTTTCGATATCTTCAATGCCGACCAAAACTCGGCTCGGATCTGGAATCGAAATACAGTCACATTCCTCAACGACCTAGATAACGTCACCAAAGGGTTTGACCGCTCGGATGACGTAATTAATGGTCAGGGAGGTAATGACACGCTCATGGGATTAAGTGGCAACGATATTCTCCGAGGCGGCATGGGCAATGATACTCTTATGGGTGGAGTTGGAAGCGATCGCCTTGTCGGTGATGCAGGCGATGACCTGCTCATCGGTGGTGCTGGTAACGATACCCTTGTGGGCGGCAGTGGCAGCGATATCTTCGGGGTAAGCGCTGGTCACGGATTGGATATGATTCTTGACTTTACCTCTGGCGAAGATATCTTGGGCTTATCAAACGGCTTAACCTTTAACGACCTCTCGATTACCCAAGGTACTGACTCTCAGGCGTCGGACACCTCGATCGCTATCCAGGGCAGCGGTGAAGTTTTAGCTGTCCTAACTGGGATTCAAGCGAATACTCTCACCAGTGCTAATTTCACAACCCTCTAGGAGCAGATGCTATAGATGTATTCTTCGTTGCCAGGTATTGATTATTACTCTTCAATCTACTCCCTTTAGTAGCTGTTGGAAAAAATAAGAGCCGTTATTCTATAACTAGTTTGAATAGCAATGTAACCAACAACCGGGTTGAGTGGGTGAGCAAATTTAACACGCTCACCCGTTCTTTATTGGGGAGTCAACCGATTTGGGATTTACTATTTTATAGTAGTCGCCAAGGCGATTAGGACAAAGCTAAATCCTGAAACCTTGACCCGTCAATATGCATCCCTTCTGACTTGAAAGTGCCACTTTCATGATTGGCGGTGAGCGAAGCGATCGCTCATGACGGCTGCCTTCTGCCCTGAAGTCCTCTGCCTTTTGCTATAGATTTTAGATTGACCTAAAAAAGCAGACATGTAATCATGAATGCTCAACTGCTCCCAGTGCTTTTAATGCTACCTTCTGGGCTTCAGTTAAACCCACTGTACCCGTAATATTCATCCCCTCATAAGGTCTTTCATTCTTGAGGATTTTCAGGCACTCTCCCGTCTCGATATCCCAGAATCTTATAGTTTGATCGTCACTAGCACTAGCAACGACTTGACCTGAATCATAGGAAAATCCTTTGCCCCTAGTAAAAGTCACTGAAAGTACCCACCTCGTATGTCCTTGCAACACCCTGAGACATCTACTCTCATGCACGTCCCATATCCTCACCGTATTGTCTAAGCTACTACTGGCTAGAATGCGACCATCTGGACTATAGGCAAGATAAACAACCCAACTCTCATGTCCCTGCAAAACAGCAAGGCATTCTCCAGTATTGATATCCCAAATCCTGATCGTTTGGTCAAGGCCGCCCGTCGCTAGAATTTGACCATTGGGACTAAACGCGACGGGCCATACCCAATCGGTATGTCCCCGTAAGACTTTCAGGCATTCTCCAGTGTTGATATTCCAAAGTCTTGTCGTGTAATCTGCACCACCGCTACTGGCTAGGATTTGACCATCTGGGCTGTAGTCCACAGAAAAGGTGATACACTGGGGGGCTTGTAAGACGCGCAAGGCTTCTCCAGTCTTGACATCCCAGAGCCTCACTGTTTGATCCATACTCCCACTGGCTAAGGTCTGGCCATCCGGACTGAATTTAACAGACATAACCCAATTTGTATGACCCTTAAACGTTTTCAGACACCGACCATCTGAGATAGTCCAGAGTTTCACGGTTCGATCTGACCCCCCACTGGCTAGGGTTTGACCATCGGGACTAAAGGCAATGGAGCGAATCATATCGGTATGACCTCTGAAAATTTTGAGGCACTTACCCTCCGACACATCCCAAACCTTGATCAGTTGGTCTGGACTACCACTAAAGAGTGCGCCATCGGGACTGAATGCAATTGACCACACCCCACTGGCAAATCCTTGGAATGTCTTAAGACACCGACCATCGGAGACTTTCCACAGTTTTAGCGTTTGGTCTGCATGGGAACCGATCAGAATTTCACCATCGGGGGTGAAAACCATTGACCGAATCCTACTGCTGAACTGCAACGTTCTCAGGTGCTGACCCGTGCTGAGATCCCACAATGTTGCGGTTTGGTTGATATTGCTAATTGCTAGGGTTTTTTGGTCAGAACTCAGGGCAACGGCAGACCACCAGATCCAATCCCCTTGTCCTCCGGGTAAGGTCACGAGACACTGACTGGTTTCAATGTTCCAGAATTTAATCGTCTGGTCTTCGCTGGCACTGATGAGGGTTTGACCGTCAGGACTAAAGGTAACAAACCCAACGGCATCTTGGTGTCCCTCGAAGGTTTTCAGACATTGACCAGTACGAATGTCCCAGAGTTTAATTGTGCGATCGACGCCGCTACTCGCTAGAGTTTGACCATCTGGACTGAAAGCAACGTAACCGACCCAGCTTGTATGTCCCTGAAAAGTTTGGCAGCATTGACCCGTACTGATATCCCACAGTTTTATAGTTGTGTCTTCACTGGAACTAGCAAGGAAAGACTTACCGCCATACGCTTGTAGGGGAGGACTGAACGTAACAAACAGTATCCAACCTGTATGTCCCTCTAACGTTTGGCGACACTGACCCGTGCTGACATCCCATATTTTTATCGTTGCATCTTCACTGCCACTGAAGAGAGTTTTGCCGTCGGGACTGAAGGTGATTGAGCGAACCCAACCGATATGGGCATCCCAAGTTAATAAGTGTTGTCCGTCTGCAACTCGCGACAAGCGCATCCTACCATAGCTATCCGTTGTCGCTAACAGTTCCCCATCTGGGCTTACTGCCATTGCAAAAATATAGCCCAGGTTTTCAGTAAAGGTAGACTTGGCTAGATCGGAATTAGAAAAATTAACTTGGTGTAAATTGACGCCCTGTAGGTCAGCTTGCCAAACTGTCAGTCCTGAAAAATTACAACCGCTTAAATCTCGCTTCAGGTAACGTAGCCAATTAATAGTATTTCCAGCAATATAGCCAGTTTCAATGGGTAATTTATCTCGCACAGATGAGATGATTTTCATTAACTGGATTTCAAGGTTGTCTGGGGTTCGGAATAACCGCAATACTTGTTCATTGATAGGTTTGAGGATAAAATTAGTTTGAATATCTCTGATGTAATCTTTTGATCGAGCTTTGATGAGAGCGTAATTTTTAAACAGAAAAATTTTTCTCGTTTCTATTTCCTGACAAATATCTTTAACTAAGCGATTCGTAACGTATTCCATGAGGACGGGCTGCAATGTGAACGAAGCAGCTCCTTTTTCAATGAGTGACTTCCGCTCTAAAGACTCCAACACTTCTAGAATTTGAGCAGGCAGTATCGGCGATATTAGGTCAATTTTGAGTTCTGCGATCGCAACGGGTTCGCGGTTAATCGCTAACCAGTACATTATCTCGGCTTCTAACCTAGATAACTGACAAAACTGCTGTTCTAGCAGATTTTTAATATCACCGAAAACGACTGTACCTTGAGAAATAAAATTGGAAATATTACTATCAAATAAATCCCGAATACTTGTAGCAACAATTTTCAAGGCTAGGGGATTGCCTGCATAAGATTGAATTAGGGTTTTCCAGTCATTTTCTGACCCTGAGAAGTTACCTTTTCCTCTAAAAATTTCTTGTCCCTCTGCGGTTGCTAAACCCGGCAGTTGCAATGAACGAACCGGAAATATTTCGCCTTCTAACGCTGCAATTTGCTTGGGTTTTTCTCGACTCGTTAGCACCAAACAGCTTTGATGGCGCGATTCTCCAATTTGCTTAAAGAGTGCGCCATATCCTTTGCATCCCTCTTGAGTTGCAGGATTACAGAGAATAGTTTCGGCATTGTCGAGTACGATGAGGCAGCGATGTTTTTTTAGATAATCCAGCAATCGAGAAATTCTGTGGTTAACATCGTTGGCTAAGTCGATTTCCTGTTGGTTCGAGAGGAAGTCAATTAAGCTAGCCAGAAGGGATTCGAGAGAGGGGGCGTTGTGGAGCGATCGCCAAATGACATACTCAAAGTTATCCTGAACTTGCTCGGCTAACTTCACAGACAAAGCGGTTTTCCCAATCCCACCAATTCCCAGCAGTGCCACTAACCGACAGCGTTCCTGGACAATCCATCGCTCAAGTGTGGTCAATTCCCAAGAACGTCCGTAGAAAACAGAAACATCGATCGCTTCACCCCAATCTGTTCGATTTTGGATTTTGGATTTTGGATTTTGGATTGCTTCGTCTAACTCCATGAGGTCTGTAGTGTCTCGTAGCGGAGGAGTTAGTTGATTGGCAGCCCTCCCGTTAGTTGCGCCTGATTGCCACCGCCTTAGAACAGCACGAAAGTTATTTTTACTCACTCTCTCCCCTAGTGCATCGGAGAGTGCCTTCCATAACTGGAAGCCTACATATTTGACATAGCCATCATCATAACCAGAGCTTGCAGCGATTTCTGGATAAGTCTTTTGCTCCCAGGATTGGCGCACGATCAGCTCTTGGAGGTCATTTAACGACCCTTTGCCAAGAATCATTTCTAGCGCTGCCAGGGCTTCTTCAAGCGTCATTTTTATTAAGACGTTGCTGATTTTTGTTAACTTTACTAACTTTTCATGACTTAATCAAGTTATATCAGACCAATGCAGCTAGTTCTACATCCTTTGGACTGCAAAGGTTTTCCGTGATTTGATTCGTATAAATACTTATTAGGGTGAGCAGTGCGTAGAGTGTCCGTTCCTGAGAACGGCATAACGATAAATACCTAGTAATTCTTAACAACTAACTTTAAGTCCTAACTTTCAATAACTTTTAGTAACTGACAAGCTTAATGAATCTTTATTACTCTCTAATCAAGGTTGTTAACGAAATCGAAAAACAACAACCTGATGCCATTTTGGATTTTAGATTTTGGATTTTGGATTCTACAAGCCTGTCCGATCGCTAGTTTCAGAAATTGAAATGTAGCCTATCTAAACCCGAATGGCATGAAAGTTGTAATTCAACGGAATTATTGAACAATGACTACTACGTTACAGAGACGCGAAAGTGCTTCTTTGTGGGAACGGTTCTGCGATTGGGTGACTAGCACCGAAAACCGCCTCTACATTGGCTGGTTTGGCGTGCTGATGATTCCCACTCTGCTTACCGCCACCACATGCTTCATCATCGCCTTCATCGCTGCTCCGCCTGTGGACATCGACGGCATCCGCGAACCCGTTGCGGGTTCTCTGATGTACGGCAACAACATTATCTCCGGTGCTGTTGTGCCTTCGAGTAATGCAATTGGCCTGCACTTCTACCCCATCTGGGAAGCCGCTAGCTTAGACGAATGGCTCTACAACGGTGGTCCTTACCAGCTCATTATCTTCCACTTCCTCATTGGTGTCTTCTGCTACCTAGGACGCGAGTGGGAATTGAGCTACCGCTTAGGGATGCGTCCTTGGATTTGCGTTGCCTTCAGTGCTCCCGTCGCTGCGGCTACTGCTGTATTCCTGATCTATCCCATTGGACAAGGCAGCTTCTCTGATGGTATGCCTCTGGGCATCTCTGGAACGTTCAACTTCATGTTCGTGTTCCAAGCCGAACACAATATCCTAATGCATCCCTTCCACATGCTGGGTGTAGCGGGTGTGTTTGGTGGTGCGCTATTCAGTGCCATGCATGGTTCGCTGGTGACTTCTTCGCTGGTGCGTGAGACAACTGAAATCGAGTCTCAAAACTACGGTTACAAGTTCGGTCAGGAAGAAGAAACCTACAACATCGTAGCTGCCCACGGTTACTTCGGTCGCTTGGTTGGACGTACAAACGAGATTGTGTTGGGAACTGCTGCAAACAGTCGTACCCTTCACTTCTTCCTTGCAGCTTGGCCTGTGGTAGGGATTTGGTTCACTGCCTTGGGTATCAGTACGATGGCGTTTAACCTGAACGGGTTCAACTTCAACCAGTCAGTGCTGGATTCTCAGGGACGAGTGATTAATACCTGGGCGGATGTTCTGAACCGCGCCAACCTGGGATTTGAAGTGATGCACGAGCGCAACGCTCACAACTTCCCACTCGACTTAGCTGCGGGTGAAGCGACTCCGGTTGCTCTGAGTGCGCCTAGCATGCACAGTTGAGGCGGTTCTGTCAAGGTTTCAGTTGTAGGGTTCAATGAAGTGCCTGTGATGTGGTTGTCATGGTAAATTGACCTACAACTGAGGATGGTGCTCCTTCAGCGAGCGCCATTTTTTGTTTTTTCGAGAAGGTTATACCAAATCCGCATCTATAACCCCTTAGGACTTACGCACAGACACCACATCTGGTTGGACACGGCATTGCCGTGTCCCTACAAATGGTGATTTAGAGGTAAATTTGCGTAAGTCCTAACCCCTTTTATCGTTTAATTCCCTCCCTGTTCTTCCCTCTGGGAACTCCGCGTCTGGAGTGGTAGCCTGCGGCAAGCCGCTCCGCGTCTATGTTCAAAAAGGGGGCAATCGTAGCGGATTTGGTATTAGAGGGTTCACCTGCTATTTCCGACCTTGTTAAGACTATTCCACCAACCTGCAATCTTGCTGCCAATACTCTCCCAATTAAAACCACCTGCCATTGCTGCTAGCTGCTCCTCGGATAGCTCCTCACTATCGAGTGCCATAGCGGCTGCGTCAAGTGCAGCTTCCACGTCCTCAAGAGTGAAACTGTAACCTTTCTGTTCACCTACCTGTACAAATAAACGTAGAAACCTTTCAGGATCTTGCGCTGCTTCGAGCTTTTCTTGGAACTCTTGGTCTTGAGAGGTCATTTGGAAAAACTGTTCTAGACTTTTTTTGACCATATGTTTTTACTCTCTTCAGAAATCAGAATGGTTGCTTCGTTGATATATATGTTCATGACTGCTGTCTGCGAAGTCGAGCAAACTGAACAAATCAGCCCTAGGATAAGTATCCAAACCTTTTCATCTACCGTAAGGTAGATAAATCCTCTGCTTAACTGTGTTGATTAGTACTGTGTCGGTTAATTCGCTACAGAGCCGTTTCATGCTGAATACTGCCCGCTCCCAGCTAAAGCCCTATGGAATTGCCCTATTGGCTGTTATTAGCACTTTGCTGTTAACGCGGCTACTCGAATCCCTCTTAACACCAACCGTTTTCATCCTGTTTTTTCCGGCTGTAGTGGTTAGTGCTCTGTATGGTGGCATGAATTCGGGGTTACTAGCCTCCATTCTATCTGCCTTTGTCTGTAAATTCTTCTTTTTGCCTCCTGTCTATTCCCTGGCTATCTCCGATTTGGGTACAGGCGTGCGGCTGGGTATATTCTTGCTCGTCACGCTGCTGATTACTACAACTAGCTCGGCACTGCGCACGGCTAGACACCGGGTAGAGATAAGCCTCCTAAAGCTTCGTGCCAGCGAGGAGCGCTATCGAGTCCTTGCAGAGAATGTACCGCAATTGGTCTGGATTACCCGTGCAGATGGCTTTGTGGACTACTTTAACCAGCGCTGGTTCAATTACACCGGACTAAAACCGGAGCAGACGCTGGGGTGGGACTGGCAACAGGTTGTTCACCCAGAGGACTTGCCATCAACCTTGGAGCAGTGGACGACGGGACTGACAACAGGAAACCCATTTGAAATTCATTACCGTCTCAAAGGAGCGGATGGCATCTACCGCTGGCACATTGGACGAGCGCTACCGCTTCGCAATCCAAACGGTGAAATTGTTAACTGGTTTGGCACTTGCACCGACATTCATGACCAGAAGCAGGTAGCGGAGGAAGTGCGGCAGAGTCAGGAAAGGCTAGGATTTTTGGCGAATGCGAGTCGTTTACTCGCTACCAGTCTTGATTACGAGACGACGCTTACCAATGTAGCTCGTCTTGCCATGCCTTATCTGGCCGACGTTTGCGCTGTCGATCTGGTTGAAGAGAATGAGCCTCCTGTTGGTCAAACGCTACGTCGAGTAGCCGTGGCTCACATTGACCCATCAAAAGAAGAATTACTCTACGAAATAGCGCATCGCTACCCACCCGTTGCGATCGCACTCAGCCCTGTCAAGAAAGCCCTAGAATCAGGTCAATCGGTTCTGCTTTCTGACGTTGCCGAATCCGCCCTGGCCGACGATGCCCAAGATGCCGAACATCTCAAGCTCATTCGAGACATTGGTTCTTTTTGTTCTACGATAATTGTCCCGCTCATCGCTCGCGGACGAACCATCGGCACTATTCTCTTAGGCACTACAGACTCAGGTCGTCACTACAATTCGTCTGACCTTTGTCTAGCAGAGGATTTCGCTCAGCGGATTGCCTTAGCGGTGGATAATGCCCGACTGTACTGGGAGACTCAGGAGGCAGAACGTCGCAAGGATGAATCCCTAGCACTCCTCGATGCCTTTCTCAGTAGTACCCCTGTTGGGTTTGCCTTCTTTGACCGTCAGAGGCGTTATATTCGCATCAATGACTATCTTGCAGCCATCAATGGTATTCCTGCTGCGGAACACCTAGGACGGACAGTGGGAGAAATTCTTCCACCAGAACTGGCATTGCTAGTAGATATCAGGCATCAGCAAGTTCTGGAGACGGGAGAGCCAGTCTTGAATGTTGAGGAAAGTGGTGAAACGCTGGCTGCACGAAACCCAGAGAGTTACTGGTTGTCGAGTTACTATCCAGTCCGCTCCAGTGCTGAGGAACTTTTGGGGATTGGCATGGCAGTGACGGAGATTACAGAACGAAAGCAGGCACAGGAACGAATTCAACTTTATGCTGATGTTGTCAAGAATGCTCAGGTAGGCATCGTTGTCTGGCAACTAGAAGACTGGGAAAACCCAGGCTCGTTCCGGTTAATCACCTCCAATCCTGCTGCCTGCCAGTTTACAGATGTGGACTTTGAATCGCTGGTTGGCACGACAATGGCTGAAAGCTTCCCCACCCTGACGAAAACGCACCTGATTCGGGAATATGTTGAAGTGGTTCGGACAGGTGAGCCGAAAGACCTGGGAGAAGTACGCTATGAGGATGAACGAATTACAGCAGGAATATTTTCCCTCAAAGCGTTTCCCCTACCCCATCGTTGCTTGGGGTTAGCCTTTGAGAATATCACTCAGCGCAAGTATGTGGAAGAGGCGCTACGAGATGCCCTTCAGAAACTGAATTTCCATGTTGAAAATACACCCTTAGCCGTGATCGAACGCGATCGCAACTTTTGCATCACCCGTTGGTCACAAGGAGCTGAGAGAATTTTTGGGTGGAAGGCGGAGGACGTCATTGGTAAAGGTCTGAATGAGTTGGAATTTGTCTTTGTTGAGGATAAAGAAGCTGTCAATGCCTTAAGACTCCGTTTAATCAATGGCGATGAAACGCATAATATTTCAAACAACCGTAGCTATCGGAAAGACGGTTCCGTCGTTTATTGTGAGTGGTACAATTCAGCGTTATTAGATGAATCTGGTAATCTGGTATCGGTGCTGTCTCTGGTGCTC
>JAIUYC010000063.1 GCA_020216575.1 Coleofasciculus sp. S288
GGTTATCATGCTGACTTACCCGGCAAAGTCGATCGCACAGCTCATTTGACTAATTTTGTGCGGCAAATGAGAGCTGACATAAAGAAAGCTAACCCGGCCGTTAGTTTCGACCTTTGCCATCATAATCCGTATTGGGGTAAACGCTATTTTGCGGCTGATTGGCAAAATTGGAATGTTGATCGAGTTTTCATTCAAACTTATAACGATGCTAATTTTAACCAAGAGCTAGATTATGCCCAGAATTATGCAGGAGTTGCAATTTCAGATAAGCAGTTAAATCGCTTGCAAGAGTTGATTGACAATCCCAAAATAAAGAGTGTTTTAGTATTTCCATCATCGGGAAAACCAGAAGAAGCTGCTGCTCTTGTCAAAAAGTCTACTTCGATAAATAACTAGGGTAAGAATTTAAGAGATTTTCTGAAATAATACCAAATCCGGGTTGACTACCCCTTTTTCATTGAGTCCGCAAAGGCGGACTTGGTTTGTGTAGCCGTGACTTCAGTCGCCAGGGCTAAAGGGGGGCGATAAAAGCGGACTTGGTATATTAAAGGAGACAAGGAAAGCTAATCTTAAAGACTGTGTCATGATTTTGCTCAATCTCCATCTCACCTTCGAGCTGACTAACTAAGACTTCAACTAACTGAAAGCCCAACGAATTTTTGTTATTGAAATCCAGAATTTTTTGGCAGTTAGGCTGATTATTTCCTACCACCAACGTGATTTGATTGTGTTTTGACTTCAGCTCGACCCAAATCGCCCCGGTTCCTCCGTTCAACGCATCTTTCAATGCATTAGAAATCAATTCGTTGAGAATTAATCCACAGGGAATAGCGGTATCGAGAGTTGAAAGGATTTCATCAAGATTGAGCTTCAAGGTAATGTCCTCTGGATTAAGGGCATAACTTTGCAGTAGGTGAGCCGTTAGCTCGCGGATATAATGTGCCAAATTAACATGCGCTAAGGTTTGTGATTGATACAGTTCTTCGTGGATCAAAGCCATACACCTAATGCGGTTCTGACTGGAGTGAAATATCTCTAGTACCTGTGGCTCTTGAATGCTCTGGGATTGAAGGTCGAGCAAACTACAGATAATTTGCAGATTGTTTTTCACTCGATGATGGACTTCCTGTAAAAGGACTTCCTTTTCCCGCAGCGAGGTGCGTAAAGCAACTTCGGCAAGTTTTCGTTCTGTAATGTCTTGAAAAGCGGCTATGGCATAGATAATAGCGCCCTGCTCATCATAAATTGGAGTTCCCCAAGTCTCTAAAGGGACAATTTTGTCCGGTTGGTGAATCTCCAGATCATCAACTGTTGTTTTTTCTCCCTTCAAAGCTCGAACCAAGGGTAAGTTTTCTGAGGAATATAACTGCTTTGTGCCTGAAAGATAGATTTGGTAAGCCTCGGAATATTGTTCCGGAGGAGCTTCTGGAGCAGTTTCTCTACCTATTAACTGCAAGCCGCTTTGATTGAAGTAGACAGGTTTACCAGCCGTGTCAACTACTCCTACTCCTATCGGAACAGCTTCTAAAAATTGCTGAAGCTTTCTCTCACTTTCCCGCAGCAATGCATTTTCTTTAGCTTGTGCTCTGGTTCTCCACTGGATATATCCATAAACCGCACTGACGAACGCCACAACATACAACGTGTAAGCCCACCATGTCTTCCAAGGTGGGGGAGTAATGATGACTTTCAGAGAAGTACCTTCTTCATTCCAAACACCGTCATTATTTGAGCCTTTGACCCTAAAGATGTAAGTCCCACCATCTAAGTTAGTGTAAGTGGCATAGCGTCTGCTGCCGGAGTAAATCCAATCTTTGTCGAATCCTTCTAGTTTGTAAGCGTACTGGTTTTTCTCAGGGTTTGTATAATCAAGAGCAGCAAACTCAAAGCCAAAGAAGTTGTCTTTATAGGATAATTTAATTTCTTTAGTTTCAGAAATGGCTGTATCTAGTTTTACACTTTTATCAAAAATTCTAAAATCTGTTATTACAATGGGGGGAATGTACGGATTGTCTTTTACCTGCTCAGGATAAAAGGCATTAAAGCCATTTAGCCCACCAAAAAACATTTCTCCCGTTTTACTTTTAAAGTAAGCTTTGATACCACCGAACTCATTCCCCTGAAGCCCATCGCCTACATCATAATTTCTAAAGGTTTCAGTTTCAGGATTAAACTTGGATAATCCTTTGCCAGTACTTAACCAAAGATTCCCTTCATCATCACCAAGGATGCCAACTACAGAATTATTGGGAAGACCATCTTTTTCTGTGTAATGAGTAAAGGTTTCGGTAGCGATATCAAATTTATTTAGTCCACCTCCATAAGTACCAATCCAGAGCGTACCTGCTGGGTATTCATATATTGATAAAACCCGGTCATAACTCAGACTATTGGGGTTATTGAGGTCGTGTGTGTAACGAATAAACTCTCCCGTTTCGCGATTGAATTTATTCAATCCTCTACTAAAAGTACCAATCCAGAGTGTATCTGATTGATCTTCATAGATACTAAGTACATTGTTATCACTCAAACTGTAAGGATTATGAGGCTCATTTATGTAATGAGTAAATATCCCAGTTTCACGTTCAAATTTATTCAATCCCCCATCAAAGGTGCCAATCCAGAGTGTACCATTGTGGTCTTCATAGATAGATATGACATTATTATTACTCAAACTTTTAGGGTTATTAGGGTCGTGGATGTAATGAGTAAATTGCCCCGTTTCGTTATCAAATTTATTCAATCCACCCTCAAACGTACCAACCCAGAGTGTATTATTATGGTCTTCATAAACTGACCAAACAAAATCACTACTTAAGCTATTAATTTTATTAGAATCGTGAGTGTAATGGGTAAATTTCCCCGTTTCACGCTCAAATTGATTCAATCCCCAATCAAATGTGCCAATCCAGAGGATGCCGTTGCGGTCTTCATAGATCGACGAAACATGATTATCACTTAAGCTATTGGGGTTAACTATTTCGTTTTTATAATTCCTAAATTTCTTGGCTTTCGTGTCTAATTTAGATATTCCAGTAAATCCAGTGCCAATCCACAAGATTTCGGAATTGTCTATCAAAAGCGAGAAAACCAGATTATCTTCTAAACTATTCGGGTTAGCTGGATTATGAGTGTAATGGGTAAATTGCCCAGTTTCCGGCTCGAATTTATTGAGTGCTGTTCCAAAGGGATTGCTATACCAGCTACTCGTCGCTAACCACAAATTACCGAAACGGTCTTCAATGATCGCACTGACAGAATTATTACTCAAACTCTTGGGGTTGTTGGGATCGTGCGTGTAATGAATAAATTGCCCCGTTTCGCGATCAAATTGGTTTAGTCCTCCACCATTCGTACCAATCCAAAGTCTACCAGATTGATCTTCATAGATGGATAAAACAGTATTATCACTCAAAGCATGCGGGTTATTAGGGTCGTGCGTGTAATGAGTAAATTCCCCTGTTTTGCGATCAAACTTATCAAGTCCCCCACCTCCAGTACCAATCCAAAAATTACCTAGCTTATCTTCGTATATTGATAAAACAGTATCGTTAGCTAAACTTTTAGGGTCATCAGGATTGTGTTTGTAATGATTAAATTGTCTCGTTTCGCGGTCATACTTATTAAGTCCTCCCTCATCGGTACCAATCCAAAGAGTACCAATCTGGTCTTCAAAAATTGACCAAACTTTGTTGTTACTTAAGCTATGGGGGTTCTTGGGATCGTGTTTGTAACGTGTAAATTGATTTGTTTGACGGTTGAATTGGTTAATTCCACTCCCATAAGTGCCAATCCAGATTGTTTCTAACTTATCTTCATAGATTGATACAACAAAATTATCGGATAACGAATAAGGATCGAGTTCATTGTATTTATAGACTATAAAGTTATACCCATCATACTTATTTAGTCCATCCTGGGTTCCCATCCACATAAAGCCATGACTGTCCTGAAGCATACAGAGAACATGACTTTGAGATAATCCATCGTTAGCTGTAATGTTCTCAAAATGAAGATTCTCGGCGGCAGACAGTTGTGTTGGTAGGCACAGGACTATTAACAGCATTAAGCTTATAATTGGAAATATCCTTTTAAACCTTTGTAAGCCTTTACGGATTGCCATAACTAGTAAACTATGCAAGTAAAAAACTGACTTGCATAGGTTCAAATGCCTCTTAATCGTTGTTACAAATAGCGGGAAAAAGCTAGAACACTCTACAACAAAAGGAACTAGCTTAGATGCTTTACTTTTAATCTTCCCCTGGAGATAGGAAGCAAAAAAAACTACGTTCCGATTGCATCTCAACAGGAGATTTTGCAATCGAAGACAGGTAAATTGCCATCTGCCCAGGTCTGTATCTTTTGATCAGTAAGTTCTGCTGGTTTGGTCGGTAACGGAATTTCATAAATTCCATTACTTTCCAAACTGTCTACTGTTGTATTGTTTAGAGCATCTAAGGATGCGTTTTCATTCACTCGCACCTGAACGTCACTAGGAACACTAATCCCGTTTTCTTCTAGAACTGCCGCAGGTTCTGAGATGAAACGTTGTCTGAACCCTTCATCTAACCATGCCTGAGCAACGAGCTTTGACAATACTTTTTGAGATTCTTGGCGATCTGTTAGTAGTGTTGGCATTTTTTCTTCTTAGTATTTCTTAACAGCTATTCTTTTTTACCATAAGGTTGGTTCAATTTCAAAGGGTATCAGGCAAATGTTAACTTAGCGCTGACTTGTAAAGAGATAAATAGTGTTATTTAGCGTTATTCAGTTGATTTGCTGCCCAAGATAAATTCTCCGACAGAGGTTTCAGCATAGTAATCTGTTCCGACTGCTGCCGCAAATAGATCGGAATTTCCTGCTCCAATTGCACAAGGAGCCAAATTCATCGCTGTTGCAACAAGGTACATTGTCTGCTGTAATGAACCCACATTCTTGAGGATGTTAGCGTAAGCGATGGATTCATAAACCCAGGCAGCTCTTTGAAAACGTGCGGCAAAAGCAATCAAAACCTGTGGCATGTAGAGTTCCCCCGTGGCTGTACCAGCATTTTCTAAAAGCTCTTCTACTTGGGAATTTCTCCCAATCAGTCTGCAAAGTTGATGGGTATCGGGACGGTAGTGGTAAATCCCTGAAGGAAGATTATCACAGGTATTGACGATGACATACAGTTCTAACTCATAACGGCCTCCACTATTAGCGTAAGGTCTATGAGTACAATCCCCGTAATCCTTGGAAACTATTCTTTTGTTTCTAGCTGAGCGGTAGAGGAATTCACCGAGTTGTTTATCCGTGATTGGTTCATCATTATAACGTCTGATTGACTGTCTCTCTTCCAAAATTCGGGTAAACGGATAATCCTCTGCCTTGAGTGTTTCAATATCTGGTTGATATAAATCAATGATGTCATCAGACATCTGAGACTTCACCATCGGAGGCTGTTCAATCTTATCTTTGAAGCGAAAGGTTTTCCCCATCGGGTTGCTATGTCTTCCCTTTCTACTTCTGGAATGAAACAGCAAATCGTGAAATTCCCATTGCACTAATGTTTCGTTTTCTTCTTCCTGAATCTTCCCGTCTGCTTTAACTTCACCCAGCATTTCGGAACTCAACAACAAGCTGAGAAACAGTTGTATTGTCTCTTGGGAAATTCCTGGTATTGCACTAGAAAGTTCGCCGCAAGTTTGAGGTTTAGCAAGTTCAGCGATCGCAACTGCCCCCCGTCCATCGGCTAAGATAATTTGTGCATGAGACAAGGGAGATTCCAGTACTAACTGTCCTTGCTCTTTCCGGCAATAGGCAAAACGCGACAGCACGTATTTTTGGTCTATTGCAGCCTTCCTGAACTTGAAGCGATCGCTCGGTGAAAAGGGAACTCTAGTTGCCAGAGGCAATCCCTCACAGATAATGGTATGACAAATCAGTCCAAGACTGATGAACTGTTGCAAGTAGTAGTAAAATTTGGGCAGTTCCGCAACTCCATCACTCTGTAGCACCAAATCGCTGAGTTCTTCCTCCGTCCCCCCCTCAGCAGCAAGCATCCTGACAGCAGCTAGTAATCCCGGTGACAGGGAATTGAGATTGAGCGTATCTGGAGGAATATTCCCCTGGACAAGCGGCGATTGGACAACAACACTATCAGGAGATTGTGCGATCGCAGAACTATTCTCTTTGAAAGAAAGCACTAAGGAAGGCGGCATCTGCTTAATTTGTGATCAATCCTAAAACAACAAATAGCAGAAACCTGACTTTCTTGCACTAAGGTCTTCACCCCACAACTCAGCGTACCTCAGCCTTAAAAACAAAAACAGCCGAATTTTCCGAAAATAGTGCGAGATTCTCCCGAAACTTCCCTCACAACCACGGATGAAAATCCTCTCTCCTCATACCATTTGGGTTTAAATATGACACAATTTATCGGTGGGTAGGGCGGGTTTTGAACAGAATTTATTGGTGTATGCCCCAGTTAAACCCCTAAACCCGCCCCTACAAATGTGACATTGATAACACCAAATGGTATGACTCCTGACTCCTGACTCCTGACTCCTACTTTCCCAAATCTCTTAAAAGAATATAGGAAACGGATTCAACTGATTTTCCTGTAGGGGTTCTGGCAACCAGCCCAATTTTACAGGAACATCATAAAGCCGTCCCGCCCCCAATCTTTGCCAAAAATGGCGCATTCCAGGGACGAAAACCTTCACAACATTGAGTCCAATATCAGGACGAGTCTGATCCAAAACCAGGGTTTCCATCCCCTGTTTTTCAGCTATTTTCACACATGTCATGACATCTTCGCGCAGATCATCACTCCATAACCGAGGATAATCAGAATAGACTCTAGGTTTAACCTTGGCATCGGGAACTAAATAAGGCTGATTTTCTACGGTTGCTGTCTTCCACCACTCTAAAGCCAATTCATCCTTGAACGTGTATTGGGTACTTCCATCCGGGGCAACCGTCAAAACGGATGGTAGGATTTGGTTTGCCTCAGTTATTGCCCTAAGCATGCCAATTTTGGGGTCGAAATGCGCTCCACACCCGAAGATAATATCTTCTATCTCTCTATCGGTTCGTTTTGAGATAGCAACAAAAGCGGGAATATTTAGATCGGCTGTGATATCCACAACCCAAATCTCCCGATTAATGGTTCGATAATAATCTTGTATCGCTTGAAAGTATGGCTCATCAAAACTATCCAAATCTACAGCCGGACGTTGCACACGATTATACCACCACAACGCCACACTATCTCGCTCTACCAACTCCATGAATCCTTGAAGAATTGCCTCTTCCTTTGTGTTGCCAGCTGCTGCACCATTAGAATCTGCCCAACAAAAAGGATTTTGGCTTCTGGGATAGTCAAAATAGCAATAAGCCGTTGGCAAATACTTAAACTCTTGATGCGTTAAAGACCAAACGGGCGTCCATTCAATTTCCCTTTCCTCATCAAACGGTTCTGGTATTCGGAGATAAAAGTGTGGATGTTCACCGAGTTGATGGCGGTTTTTATATTGAGATTCACTGAATGTCATGCAAGCATTGGGATGAATTGCAGTCTCTAAATTTCTATAACTGCCTTTCTGCCTGATTTCATTCCCCTGAAATACCCCAGAATATCTCTCAATGGCTTCGCAAATTGCACTAGCTTTAGCTTGAATGTCTGTCTTCCCTTTTCCTCCACTTTGGCTACGAATTGCTTCCGGTAAGAAGTAGGAAATATCAAAGGGAACCATCACATCATATCCAGCCGCATAATTATGCATCACACCATTGGCAGTCTTCTCAACCTGTTTCAGTCCCTGAATTACTCCAGTAATTAAACTGATATGATGTTCATATTTTTTAACGGTATCTTCCGGGAAAAAACAACGATGTCCCCCATCAGCCGTAAAAATTTTCTTCCGGCTCTCTAGAATAATTGGTAAGGGTTTGCTGTAATTCTCTGGTTGTCCACAGCTAGGGCATTGAGGGCGTTGAACCAAACGATGCTCTTCTGTCTTCAAAGATATCGTATCAAAGGCAACTAATTTACCTTCAATCTGTTTATTTTCTCCCTGGATAATCCATTTAAATATTTCGGTTGCTGCTATATTTAGTCCAGTTTGCCAGGTAGGAGGAAGGGCAGCAATAGACGTTGTAAAAGGTGTTGAACCTTCTTTCTGTCGCTGGAGAAACGTTTCAACAGGGCGATTGGTACGCAGGCGTTGAGCTAAGCATTCCCAACACCCTGTTTTCCCTGGAGAAAAGATAGGGCCAATCCAAATTACTGTTCCTCCTGGTTTAACGAGCATCCAGGGGCGTTTTGAATCCAAAGCTTTTTGATTAAAGGCAGCAAGTCCCTCTTGCAGATAGTCATCGGTTAATACAATGTCTAAATCTGCCTTTTCGTCAATTTGGATATTGAGTGATTCAAGTGTGGAGATAAATTCGCTAGTGGAAACTGTCCCGAACGCCGTTACTGCAACTTTAGTGGTTTCTAATCGGTTTTGCGCTTCCTTGAGGTCAACATTCAAAATTTCCCAAAACGCTTCTACACTTGAGGGCAAGTCATTAGTGCTTTCAACAATGTAGCCGTTTTGCTCCATTAGCATCAAGGCATAGTAAACTTCAGCCGCAGAAGCTTGTCCTTTTAAATGCTCAATCAAATCGTCAACGGTATGCTGTCCATCCATCAATTGCGCCAAGCGCTTGTAAAGATGTCCGCTGAGTAAAAAGTAGTCTTTTTCCGATAGTAAAAATACGCGATCGCCAATAATTTCAACACGAAAACAACTTTTGAATTTCGGTGTATTTAACATGGAACAAAACGCTATAAAAATTGCTGCATCACATTAGATAGTGAGAGCAGCTTAGCTTCAACTGTGCCGGAAATGATAAATTCAGTCCCTTGACCCAATTTTGAGTTTACCAGCAATTGACCCTTGTGTTTTTCCACCACAATCCGGTAGCCGATTGACTCGTGAATTCACTTCACCGCTTTAAGCGCCGTCCCACACTGATTTATCGGGGTACAAGGGGTAGCCTCGATAAATTCCCCTCTAAATTCAGTGTGGGGCTTCTGCGGCTTTAGCTAAATTTTAGGGAGACTGGGAGCTAGCATTTTGCGTTTGCTCTAGGAGAGCCTCAGCCCTCTGCGCCCATTGAGGATTACCTTGAAGATTATAAAGGTCTTTCGCATATTGTAAGACTTGCTGAGCATCACTCAATTGATTCTGGCGTAGAAAGACTAGACCAGCGCCGTAGTAGGCATTGGCGTAGTTAGAGTTCGCCACAGCGGCTTGCCGGAAGGCTTCGAGTGCTCCATCTAAGTCTCCTCGATCCAATAAAATTGAACCGAGGCTGTAGTGGGCTTCCGGGTACTGGGGATTGATTCTAATCGCTTGCTGCAATGCCTTTTTTGCCTCTTCAATGTCGCCCTGTTGTAAATAAATCAGCCCTAAATGATAGGCGGGTTCTGGAGCATTTCTGCTCAACTGGATGGCGCTTCTGAAGTGGTCTATAGCCTGCTCCAATTCTCCTGACTGCGAAAGGACTAAACCCAGGTTGTAGTGAGCGACACCGAGGTTGGGGTCGAGTTCCAAAGCTCGTGCTAGATAATCTCGCGCCTGGGGCAAATTACTCCCTTCCAAAAGCGCTGCCCCCAAGTTAGCAAAGGCTAAGGCAAAGTTGGGGTCTGTTTGTGTTGCCTGGTAAAAAGCATCGGCGGCGGCTTGCAACTCTCCTGCCTGTCGCAGGGCTAATCCTAAGTTGTAGTGCGCGGGGGCAAGTTGGGGATTGAGTTCGGACGCCTTGCGAAACGCTGCGATCGCTTCTGTTAATTTACCCTGTTGAATCAACGCCAGTCCCTGATTAAGTTGTTCGAGGGCGGCGGGTTGCGTCGGTTTGAGGGCTGGCAGAGACTGTGCCGAGGATTGGGCGGCAACGGGTAAAGCCGTAACGCCACCTAGTAACAGTAAACTCAGTCCGACTTTGAGGATGGGGAGATGGGGGTTTTGTGGAGC